>JAKLKW010000258.1 GCA_023150455.1 Alphaproteobacteria bacterium
CGCCGCTGAGGGTCGCCGGCATGGCGCTGGCCGTGGCCGAAGGCGGCAGCGGCGCCAGCGGCGCGCGGCCCGGTTGCACGCGGGCGGGCGATTCCGGCGCCGGGCGGGCCGGCGACTGGCCCGTGGGCGCCTGGCCGGGGCGCGGCGGCTGGCTCGGGACGATGGCGGGCGCCTCGGGCGTCAGGGGCGGCGCAGTCTCCGGCGCCAGCTCCGGCGGCTGCTGCAGCCGCAATCCCGGCGGCAGCGTCGGCGCCATCGGCTCCTCCGGCTTGGCCGGCGTCGTGACCGCGACGTCGGCGGTCCACGGCATGTCCTCGCGCAGGGCCTCTTCCGGCGGCTTGATCTTGAGCGTGCGCAGCAGCACGCCGGCGGACTGAAGCACGCGATAGACCCCGAACAGCGCGGTCGCCTCCTGGCCCGTGCGCAGGTTCAACGAGTTGTAGTAGTCGCGCTCGGAATCGAGCAGGTCGAGGATGCGCGACCGGCCGATGTCGAACTGGCGGCGGAAGGCGTCGCGGCCGCGCGCGTCGGACTGCACCTGCTCGTTGGCGGCGCGCGCGCGCGCGCGCGCGGTCGCCAGCGCGTTCCAGGCCAGCCGCATGTCGCGCTCGGCGTCGCGCCGCGCCACGCCCAGGCGCTGGTTGGCGGCGGCCAGGCGCTCGATCGCCTCCTGGACGCGGAAATAGTCGCCGCCGCCGCGCGACAGGTTGTAGCGCATGACCAGCAGCGCGTTGGCGAAGCTGTCGCGCCCGGCGACGCCGCGCAGGTTGTCGCCGGTGAAGCCGTTCATCTCGATGTCGAACTGCGGATAGTAGCCGGCCTTGACCTGGCGCACCTGCGCGCGCGCCGCCTCGGCATCGGCCTCGGCGCGCTGCACGAGCGGGTTCATGCGCAGGGCCAGCTCGACGCCGCTCTCGACGTCGGGCGGCAGCGCGCTTTCCGGGGCGATCGGGCGCTGGAGGTTCACCGGCATCTCGCCGACCACGCGGTTGTAGCGCGAGCGCGCGGTGTCGAGCTGGCCCTCGGCGTCGGCGAGCAGCCCCTGCGCGCTGGCCAGGCGCGACTGCGCGCGCCTGAGGTCGCCGACATCGCCCGCGCCGACCTCGATGCGCCGGCGCAGCGCGGCGACATAGGACTGGTGCGTGCGCACGTTCTCGCGGTTGATCGCGACGATGTCGCTGAAGCGCACCACGTCGACGAACGCCTCGATCGCGTCGAGGCCGGTGGTCTCGGACGTCTGCATCACGCGCGAGGCGGCCGATTCCGACAGCTGCTTGCGCCGTTCCACGTCGCTCGGCGTCTGGAACCCGTCGAACAGCATCTGGCGCACGGTGAGGGTGGCTTCCGTGCGGTTCATGCGCGCCGAGTCATCCTCGGGCGGGCGCGAGGCGGCGCGCGTCGAGGGCGTGTTGGCGTATTCGCGGCCGATCCCGGTGCGGATGTCGGCCTGCGGCAGGTAGTTCGAGCGCGCCTGGCGGATCTGCTCGTCGGCCGCGCGGCGGTCGCCGGCCGCGGCGCCGACATCGGGGCTGGTGCTGATCGCGCGCTCGACCGCTTCCTCGAGCGTGGTGGCGAAGGCGGGGCCGAGGCCCCAGGCGGCGATCAGCGCGAGCAGGGAGATGCCGCCGCGCAGCATGATGCCCACGCGTCCGCCGCGCTCCCCGTGGCCAGGCCGGCGATGCTTCAACCCACACCCCTAACGCCTTTCTGGCGCCCGGCACCCCACCGGCGACTACCAGATATAGGAGTTAGTCCTTGAATAGCATACGAAACCTGGAGTTATCAACATATGTGGGGAACGGCCGGCGACGGCGCCGGACGACCGGGAATCTCCGAGTCGGAAGAATCGGTTAGGCGGCCCGGCGTCCGCGGCCTCGGGCGCCGCGGCACCGGCCCGTGGGCTCAGTCGCCGCCGCGACGGCGCGCGAGGTTGTCGATGATCGTCCGCATCTGCGCCACCACGACCCGCACGTCGTAGGGCTTGGCGAAGAAGGGCTCATTGCCGCACAGGTCCTGGGCAGCCTCGGATTTCCTCTGGTCGCCCGAGGTCAGCACGACCAGCAGGCCGGGGCGATTTTCCCGGATCCAGCGCGCCAGGCCGAAGCCGTCGAGCGGGCCGGGCATGCGGACGTCGCTGAACACCAGGTCGATCGCGGCGTTGCCGGACTCCAGGATGTCGATGGCTTCCGCCGCGGTTCCCGCCTCGTACACCTTGAACCCGCATTCCTGCAGGTAGTCCGACAGGACCAGGCGGATGAGGATCTCGTCCTCCACCACCAGGATGGCGGGCGTCCGCTCCTTCGGATCGGGGAATGTCGATCGGCTCGGCTGCGCCATCGCTACCTCTTCGGCGTTTGAACCGCTGAGGTGGCGGAAAGTTCCGCGCCGGCCGGCGGCCGGAGCCGGGCATCGCGGGAGCCGGGCCGCGCGCCCGGCTCCCGCGCCCCGTGCTTCAGGGCTTCTTCATGCCCGGGATCGACTGCAGCAGGCCGCCGCCGGTGGGGGCCGTCGGCGCCGCTGCGCCGCCGGTCGGGGCGCCGGTGCCACCGGCGCCGGGGATCGGCAGGCCGCCAGGGAGCGCCTTGCCCACGCCGGGCAGGGCACCGCCCGCGCCGCCGACACCGGGGAGGCCGCCGCCGAGGCCCGGGAGGCTCTTCAGCAGTTTGCTCGGGTCGCCCATGAACATGCCGGCAAGGTCGGGCTTGCAGCTGTCGCCGGTCCACGGTCCCCTGCAATTGACCGGGATGCCGACGCCGCCCTGGTCCTTGCCGCCCTGACCTTCGATGGTCGACACGGCGGCGATCTGCAGCTTGTAGTCCATGGTCTTGGGCGGCAGCGCGATGGTGCCGGCGCCGCTGACCCGCGCGAACGGCGACTTCATCGCCAGGTCCTTGTTGGTGACGATGCCGTTGGCGATGGTGAAGGTGCCGCCCAGCTCGGTGAAGTCGGTCTTCTCCGCGGCGCCGCCGCCGCCGAAGAGATTCCTGAACCCGGACATCAGGCGCGACGGATCGAAGGTGGCGCCGCCCTTGCCGACCTCGCCCAGCTGGCGGGCGATGCCGGCGAGGTCGATGCCCTTGATGGCGCCGTCGGCGAACTTGAAGGCGCCGTTGCCGTTGAGCGTCGGCATGATCTGCTTCTGGCTCTGGCCGCGGCCGGTGATCGCCAGGTCGGCGCCCAGCGTGCCGCTCAGCTTGTCCATGTCCTGCGCGTCCTTCAGGTACGGCTCGGCCTGGATGCCCGCCAGCTTGCCCTTGATGTCGTAGCTCGCCGGCTGGGTCGCCGCGTTGGCAACGACCTGCAGCGAGCCGTCACCCTGGTAGAGGCCGGGCTTCGGGATGGCCGCGTCGATCGAGGCGCGGCTGTCCTTGACGACCACGGCCAGCGTGGCCTTGCCGGTCTTGATCTTGCGATAGATCACCTGGCCGGCGCTCAGCGCCAGCTCGGCGTCGAAGGTCTTCAAGGCCGAAAGGTCGATCGGCGCGTCGCTCCAGTCCTGCGCCTGCTGCTGCGGCGGCTCGGGCCCGAGATAGGGGTTGAGGTCAAGCGAGACGACGTCGAGCTTGCCCTTGACCGCCGGCTTCGCCCGCGTCGCGTCGACCGACAGCGCGCCGGTCGCGTCGATGGCGTCGACCAGGATCTTGGCGTCGGTGAAGTCCACCTTCTTGCCGGCGAGCGCCAGCTTGCCCTTGATCGCGAGCTTGCCCATCGTGTTGGGCTTGACGTCCTGGAGCGGCTTGCCCGTCCAGGCGGCGAGGTCCTTGATCGACGGCGATTCCAGCGCGACGTCGCCCTGGGCCGCGGTTGCGTCGCCCTTGACCTGCGCGTTGCCCTTGAAGTCGAGCGTCAGGTGCTTGCTGGCCAGCTTGGCCTGGACGTTGCTGCGCTCGCCCGCCAGCAGCTTGGACAGCGGGCCGGTGGCGGCCGTCAGGTCGACCTTCTCCTTGTTCCACACCGCGCTGCCGGCGAGGTTGAAGGGGCTGTCCATGCTGGGCAGCGAGACCTTGGCGTTGATCTGCTCGAGCACCTGCTTGTCGCCGGTCTGCAGGTTGGCGTAGTTGAGCTTGCCGTTGATCAGGCGCACGTCGCCCAGCTTCACGGTGCCTTGCGGCGCGCCGCCGGCGGCCTTCTCGCCGGGCTTCGCCGCGGCTTGCGGGCCGAACACCCAGTTCGGCTTGCCCTGCTTGTCGACCTCGAGGTTGATGACCGGCTCGTTGAGCTCGAAG
>JAKLKW010000034.1 GCA_023150455.1 Alphaproteobacteria bacterium
GGTCGCCCGACCGCAACGCCGGCTTCTCGCGCGCCGACCCCGCCGCGCTCTACCTGCCGGCGCTGATGGACCCGGTCTACGGCTACCAGTCGGTCAACGTCGAGGCGCAGAGCCGCAACCAGTCCTCGCTGCTCAACTGGATGCGCCGGCTGATCGCGGTCCGCCAGGGCCTGAAGGCGTTCGGGCGCGGCAGCCTCGCGTTCCTCTATCCGGTCAACCGCGCGATCTTCGCCTATCTGCGCCAGTACGAGGGCGAGACGATCCTGTGCGTCGCGAACCTGTCGCGCTCGCCCCAGGCCTTCTCGCTCGACCTGCGCGAGTTCCGGGGCTGCGTGCCGCTGGAGCTCTCGGGCCGCACGCGGTTCCCCGCGGTGGGCGACGCGCCCTACGAGCTGTCGCTGCAGGGCCACAGCTTCTACTGGTTCGCTCTGCACGCGGGCATGGCGCCGGCCGAGGTGGCGCCCCCGGCCGAGCGCGCGCCGGACTTCGTCACGCTGGTGTGCAGCGACAGCGGGCCGGACGTGTTCCGCGGCCGCAACATGGCGGTCCTGCTGCAGCACGCGCTGCCCGCCTACATGCCGCGCCAGCGCTGGTTCCGCGCCAAGGACCGGGAGCTCGGCGGCGTCGCCATGGCCGCGGCCGTCGCGCTCGACGGCGACAAGGCGAGCTGGCTCGTGACCGTGCTCGAGGCGCGATTCAAGGACTCGAACGAGCGCCAGCGCTACCTGCTGCCGATGGCGCTGGAATGGCGCGAGGTGCGCCTGCAGCCGCCGCAGGTGCAGCCGCTGGTCATCGCCAAGACGCGGCGCGCGGCGCGCGAGGGCACGCTGTTCGACGCCACCGGCGACGACCGCTTCCTCGCCGCCGTGGTCGACCATCTCCGCCGCGGCGCGACGGTGGAGGGCGAGGGCGTGCGGCTGCGCTTCGAGGCGACGTCGGCGCTCGAATCGGTTCCGGCCACCGAGCCCGTCGCCATCGCCCGCATCGGAGCCGAGCAGTCGAATTCCACCGTGATCGTCAACGACTCCATCGTGCTCAAGCTGATCCGCGTGCTGGAGCCCGGACGCCACCCCGAAATCGAGTACGGGCGCTACCTGACCGAGCAGGCGCAGTACCGCAATACGCCGCCCCTCCTCGGCTCGGTCGAGATCGTGCCGGCCGACGGCAAGCCGATGGCGCTGGCGGTGGCGCACGGCTTCGTGCGCAACCAGGGCGACGGCTGGTCCTTCACCCTCAAGTACCTCAACCGCGTGCTGGAGGAGTTGGCGGTCGTCGAGGGCGACGCGCCGGCCGAGCCGGCGGCGACGCACGCCGTCTACCTTGCGCAGATGCGCCAGCTCGGCCTGCGCGTGGCGGAGCTGCACAAGGCGCTCTGTCCGGCGCAACCGGACGGCGCGCCGGCCGACGAACGCTTCGCCGCCGAGCCGGTCGCGCCCGCCGACCTGCAGCGCTGGTCGCGGCAGATGCGCGACGAGGCCAGGTCGGCGATCGCGGCCGTGCGCAAGGCACGCGCGCGATTGACCGAGGCGGCGCGCCAGCTCGCCGACCGCCTGGTCGCCGGGCGCGAGGCGGTCCTCGGCGGCCTCGACGCGTCGCTCGCGGGCATCGGGCCCCTCGTGAAGACGCGCATCCACGGCGACCTGCATCTGGGCCAGGTGCTCGTGGCGCAGAACGACTTCTACGTCATCGATTTCGAGGGCGAGCCGCGGCGCAGCCTGGCCGAACGCCAGCGCAAGGAATCGCCGCTGCGCGACATCGCCGGGATGATCCGCTCGTTCGACTACGCGGCCTCGGCGGCGCTCGGCCAGATGGCCGCGACCCAGCCCGAGCGCCAGAAGGAGCTGCGGGCGCACGCGCTGGCGTGGCGCGGGCTGGCGACCGAGGCGTTCCTTTCCAGCTACCGCGAGACCATCGCCGGCTGCCCGTCCTATCCGGCCGAGCCCGCTGCCGCCGCCCGGCTGCTGGCGTTGTTCCTGCTCGGCAAGGTCTTCTACGAGATCCGCTACGAGCTGGCCAACCGGCCCAACTGGGTCGAGATTCCGCTCAAGGGCGCGATCGAGCTGCTGCCGGCCATCACGGAGGGCGCCGTCGCATGAACGATGTCGCGCGCGACCTGCAGGCGATCCTGAACGCGATGCATCCCGACCCGTTCGGCTTTCTCGGCCTGCACGGCGACGGCGGCGAGCTGGTGCTGCGCAGCTTCCAGCCGGGCGCACGCGCGGTCACGGTGCTGACGCTGGGCGACCGCAAGCCGGTCGCCGCGCTGTCGCCGCATGACGGCAGCGGCCTGTTCGAGGCGCGCATCCGCCGCCGCCGCCGCTTCCGCTATCTGCTGCGCGTCGAATGGCCCGACGCGGTGCAGGAGATCGAGGACCCCTACGCCTTCCCGCCGATCCTCGGCGAGATGGACGCCTATCTGCTGGCCGAGGGCACGCATCGCTCGCCCTGGGCGGTGCTTGGCGCGCATCCGGCGATCCTCGAGGGCAGCGCGGGCGTCGCCTTCGCCCTGTGGGCGCCCAACGCGGCCGCCGCCAGCGTGATCGGCGACTTCAACCGCTGGGACGGCCGCCGCCATCCCATGCGCCGGCGCCACGACTGCGGCTGCTTCGAGCTGTTCGTCCCCGGCCTCGACCCCGGACAGCGCTACAAGTTCGAGCTCAAGGGGCCGGACGGCGCCGTGCTGCCGCAGAAGGCCGATCCCTATGCGCGCCAGGCCGAGCGCCCGCCGGCCACCGCCTCGGTCGTCGCCGGCGAGAGCCGGCATCGCTGGGCCGACGCCGCCTGGCTCGATCGCCGCCGCGCGGCCGACGCGCGCCCCCGGCCCATGTCGACCTACGAGGTGCACCTCGGCTCGTGGCGGCGCAATCCCGACGAAGGCGACCGCTACCTCACCTATGCCGAATTGGCCGATCAGCTGGTCGACTACGTCGACGGGATGGGGTTCACCCATGTCGAGCTGCTGCCGATCACCGAGCATCCCTTCGACGGCTCCTGGGGCTACCAGCCCGTCGGGCTCTACGCGCCCACCAGCCGCTTCGGCACGCCCGACGATCTGCGCGCGCTGGTCGACCGCTTCCACGCCCGCGGCATCGGCGTGGTGCTCGACTGGGTGCCCGGCCATTTCCCCGAGGACGCGCACGGGCTCGCGCGGTTCGACGGCACGCATCTCTACGAGCACGCCGATCCGCGCCAGGGCCGCCACATGGACTGGGGCACGCTGATCTACAACTACGGCCGGCGCGAGGTCGCCAATTTCCTGATGGGCAGCGCGCTCTACTGGCTCAGCGAGTTCCACGCCGACGCGCTGCGCGTCGATGCCGTCGCCTCGATGCTCTACCTCGACTACAGCCGCGGCGCGGACGAGTGGGTGCCGAACCGTTTCGGCGGGCGCGAGAACCTCGAGGCGATCGACTTCCTGCGCCGCACCAACGCGCTCATCAGGGCGCAGGCGCCGGGCACGCTGACGATCGCCGAGGAATCGACCGCCTGGCCCGGCGTGTCGCGGCCCGAAACCGAAGGCGGCCTGGGCTTCTCCTTCAAGTGGAACATGGGCTGGATGCACGACACGCTCGACTACATGTCGCGCGACCCGATCCATCGCCGCCACCACCACGACCAGCTCTCGTTCGGCCTCACCTATGCGTTCAGCGAGAACTACGTGCTGCCGCTGTCGCACGACGAGGTCGTGCACGGCAAGCGCTCGCTGATCGGCCGCATGCCGGGCGACCGCTGGCAGCGCTTCGCCAGCCTGCGCGCCTACTACGTGTTCATGCACGGCCATCCCGGCAAGAAGCTGCTGTTCATGGGCGGCGAGCTCGCGCAGGAGCGCGAATGGAACCACGACCGGAGCCTGGACTGGCACCTGCTCGACGATCCGCTGCATCGCGGCGTGCAGGCGCTGGTGCGCGACCTCAACCGGCTGCATCGCGAGGTGCGCGCGCTGCACGAGCGCGACACGACGCCCGACGGCTTCGAGTGGATCGCCCATGACGACCACGAGAACAGCGTGCTGTCGTTCCTGCGCTGGGCGCGCGATCCCGACGACCTGGTGGTCGTCGTGTGCAACTTCACGCCGGTCCCGCGCTCGGGCTATCGCGTCGGCGTGCCGCGCCCCGGCCGCTATGCCGAGATGCTAAACTCGGACGCGGCGGCCTTTGGCGGCACCAATGTCGGCAACCTCGGCATCGTCGAAGCGGCGTACCACGGCAGCCACGGCCGGCCGTGGTCGCTCGACCTGACCTTGCCGCCCCTCGGCGGGCTGATCCTGCGCCACATCGGCGATGGCTAGCCGCGTCTGGCCCGGACGGCCCTATCCGCTCGGCGCCACCTGGGACGGACGCGGCGCCAACTTCGCGCTGTTCTCGGCGCATGCCGAGCGCGTGGAGCTGTGCATCTTCGACCGCCACGGACGGCGCGAGATCGACCGGGTCGTCCTGCCCGAGTACACCGACGAGGTCTGGCACGGCTACCTGCCCGAGGCGCGGCCCGGCATGCTCTACGGCTACCGCGTCTACGGTCCTTACGACCCGGCCAACGGGCATCGCTTCAATCACCACAAGCTGCTGGTCGATCCCTACGCCAAGAGCCTGTTCGGCCGCGTGAGCTGGAGCGACGCGCACTTCGCCTACCGCACGTCCGACACCAGGCGCCAGGACCTGGCGTTCGACCGGCGCGACAGCGCGCGCGGCATGCCGAAATGCGTGCTGGTCGACCCGGCCTTCAGCTGGGGCGGCGACCAGCGGCCGCGCACCGCGCCCGAGGACGTGATCATCTACGAGCTGCACGTGCGCGGCTTCACCATGAACCGCGAGGACGTGCCGCCGCCGATCCGCGGCACCTTCGCCGCGCTGGCGCTGCCGGCCTCGATCGACCACCTGGGCGCGCTCGGCATCACCGCCGTCGAGCTGCTGCCGGTCCACGCCGGCGTCGACGACCGCCTCCTGGTGCAGCGGGGCCTCGCGAACTACTGGGGCTACAACACGATCGGCTTCTTCGCCCCGAACCCGCGCTATCTCGCCAGCGGCCTCGCCGACGAGTTCAAGACCGCCGTGCTCCGGCTGCACGACGCCGGCATCGAGGTGATCCTGGACGTCGTCTACAACCACACGGCCGAGGGCAACCATCTCGGGCCCACGCTGTCGTTCCGCGGCATCGACAACGCGTCCTACTACCGGCTGGTGCCGGGCGACGCGCGCCACTACGAGGATTTCACGGGCTGCGGCAACGCGCTCAACCTGCATCACCCGCGCGTGCTGCAGATGGTGATGGATTCGCTGCGCTACTGGGTCGAGGAGATGCATGTCGACGGGTTCCGCTTCGACCTTGCCAGCACGCTGGCGCGCGAGCCCGAGGGCTTCGACCCGCATGCCGGCTTCCTCGATGCCATCCGCCAGGACCCGGTGCTGCAGCGCGCCAGGCTGATCGCCGAGCCGTGGGACGTGGGTCCCGGCGGCTACCGCGTGGGCGGGTTCCCGCCGGGGTGGATGGAGTGGAACGACCGCTATCGCGACGCGCTCAGGCGGTTCTGGCGCGGCGACGGCGGCATGATCGGCGAGCTGGCGGCGCGGCTCAGCGGCTCGGCCGACATCTACGGCCATCGCGGCCGCCGGCCCTGGAGCAGCGTCAACTTCGTGACGGCGCATGACGGGTTCACGCTCCAGGACCTCGTCAGCTACGCGCACAAGCACAACGAGGCCAACGGCGAGGGCAACCGCGACGGAACCGAGCACAACCACAGCTGGAACTGCGGCGCCGAGGGCGCGAGCGACGATCCCGGGGTGCGCGCGCGCCGCCGCCGCGCCAAGCGCAGCCTGATGGCATCGCTGCTGCTGTCGATCGGCACGCCGATGCTGCTCGCCGGCGACGAGCTGTCGAACACGCAGCACGGCAACAACAACGCCTACTGCCAGGACAACGACATGGGCTGGGTGAAATGGCCCGAGGGCAGCGCCGACCCGGACGGGATGCTGGCGTTCGTGCGCGGCCTGATCGCGCTGCGCCGCGCCGAGCCAGCGCTGCGGCGGGCGCGGTTCCTGACCGGCGCGCTGCACGAGGAGCGCGGCCTGCGCGACGTGACCTGGCTGACGCCCGCGGGCGCCGAGCCGACCGAGGACGACTGGAAGCAACCGGAAGCGCGCTGCCTCGCCTATGTCCTCGACGGCGGCGCGGCGCTCAATCCCCTGCTGGTCATGATGAACGCCGCCGCCGAGGCGGTGGAGTTCCGCGTGCCCGACGGCTTCGCCACCGGCTGGACCGTGGTCGTCGACACCGCGGCGGAGGAGGGCCTGGGCAACGGCGAGGCGGTCCATCCGGGCGAAACCCGCTTCGTCGGCAGCGGCGCGCTGGTCGTGCTGCGCGCCCTGGACCGGGACGGCGACGGCCGGCCGTGAGGCTTGTGCACGAGATGCCGTTCGGAGCCGCGCTGCAGCCGGATGGCGGCGTGCGCTTCGCCCTGTGGGCGCCGGCCGCGCGCAGCGTCGCGCTGCGGCTGGAGGCGCGCGGAGCGCACAGCGACCATCCGATGGAGCCGGCGGGCGACGGGTGGCATCGGCTCGCGACCGACAGGGCGGGCGCCGGCGACCGCTATCGCTTCGTGATCGACGGCGCGAGCACCGTGCCCGACCCGGCCTCGCGCTTCCAGCCCGACGGGGTGCATGCCGCCAGCGCCGTCGTCGACCCGCGCGGCTTCGACTGGCCCGGGGACGGCTGGCGCGGACGGCCCTGGGAAGAGGCGGTGATCTACGAGCTGCATGTCGGAACGTTCACGCCGGCCGGCACCTACCGCGCGGCGATCGAGCGGCTGGACCACGTCGTCGCGCTGGGCGCCACCGCGATCGAGCTGATGCCGCTGGGCGAGTGCCCGGGCGACCGCAACTGGGGCTATGACGGCGCCTACCCGTTCGCGCCCGAGCAGCGCTACGGCACGCCCGACGAGCTGAAGCAGCTCGTCGCCGCGGCGCAGGCGCGCGGCCTCATGGTGCTGCTCGACGTCGTCTACAACCACTTCGGCCCGGAAGGGAACTACCTCGCGCGCTACGCGCCGGGCTTCTTCACCGACCGGCACCAGACGCCCTGGGGCGCGGCGCTCGACTTCGACGGACCCGGCGTCGCGGCGGTGCGCGCCTTCTTCCGGCACAACGCGCTCTACTGGCTCGAGGAGTACCGGCTCGACGGGCTGCGGCTCGACGCGGTGCACGCGATCAGGGACGACGGACCGAAGCACATCCTGGCCGAGATCGCCGAGGCGGTGCAGGCGCTGGGCCTCGGCCGGCCCGTCCACCTGGTGCTCGAGAACGACGACAACGACGCGCGCTGGCTGGAACGCGGCGACGGCGACCGCCCGCGCTTCTACGCGGCGCAGTGGAACGACGACGTCCACCACGCGCTGCACGCGGCCTTGACCGGCGAAGCGCATTCCTACTATCGCGACTGCGCCGACGACCCGGTCCGGCATCTCGCGCGCGCGCTGGCCGAAGGCTTCGCCTTCCAGGGCGAATACTCGGCGCATCGCGGCCGTGCGCGCGGCGGCGCGAGCGCGCACCTGCCGGCCGCCGCCTTCGTGAACTTCATTCAGAACCACGACCAGATCGGCAACCGGCCGGGCGGCGAGCGCATCGCGGCGCTGGCGCCGGCGCCGGCGCTGCGCGCGGCGCTCGCCATCCTGCTGCTTTGCCCCGCGCCGCCGCTGCTGTTCATGGGCGAGGAATGGGGCAGCACGCAGCCCTTCTGCTTCTTCTGCGACTTCGACCCCGAGCTGGCCGAGGCCGTGCGCCAGGGCCGCGCGCGCGAGTTCGCCGAGCTGTTCGGCGAGGCCAAGGGGCGCGCAGCGGTTGCAGCGAGCGACGCGACCAGCGAAGCGACGTTCCGGCGCAGCGTCCTCAGCTGGGACGATCTCGACGAGCCCGGCCATCGCGACTGGCTGGAGTACTACCGCTTCCTCCTCGACCTGCGCCGCCGCGTGATCACGCCGAGGATCGCCGGCGCGCGCGGCCTGGACTGGACGACGGCGGGCGCGCCCGCCCGCGCGCTGCGCGTGCGCTGGCGATTGGCCGACGGCGCCGTGCTCGGCGTCACCGCCAACCTGTCCGGCGAGCGTCGCTCGCGGCGCCGGGCCGATAGACGGTGGACGCGGTCGAACGCCTGGCCCAGCGCCTCGGCGTCGAATTGCGCTACGGCGACGCGTTCGGCGTCGAGCGCCTGGTGCCGCGCGAGACGCTGCGGCGCGTGTGCGACGCGCTCGGCTACCGCGCCGAGACCGACGCGCAAGCCAGGGCCGCGCTGCGGCATCTGGAGCAATCGCCGCCCGTCGCGTCGCGCGCGGCCGAAGAAGCCGCGCGCGCCTACCAGCCGCCGCCGTTCGATGACGGCGCGCGGGCCTGGCTGCTGTCCACGCAGCTCTATGCCGTGCGCAGCCGGTGGAACTGGGGCATGGGCGATTTCGGCGACCTCGGCCGGCTGCTCGAAGCCGCCGCGCGTCTTGGCGCCGCGGGCGTCGGCGTCAATCCGCTGCATGCGCTGTTCCCGGACGAGCCCGAGCGCGCCAGCCCCTATTCGCCGTCGAGCCGCCTGGTCCTCAACCCGCTCGATCTCGATCCGCGCGCGATCGAGGACGCGATGCATTGCCCGGCCGCCGACGCGATGATGGCGGCGCCGGAGTTCCGCGCGCGCATCGCCGCCGCGCGCGACGCGCGCCTCGTGGACTACGCGGCCGTCGCCGCCGTGAAATGGCCGCTGCTCGAGCGCCTCCACGATCGCTTCGCCGCCGGCGTGGAGGCCGGAACCGAGACCCGGCGCGCGGCGGAATTCGCGGCCTATCGCCGGCGCGAGGGCGCCGCGCTCGACGCCTTCGCCGTATTCGAGGTGCTGCGCGAGGAGCTCGCCCGCCGGGACGCGGCCTTCAAGTACTGGCGGCACTGGCCGGCCGAATATCGCCGGCCGGATTCGCCCGCCGTCGCCGCCTTCGCCGCGCGGCATCGCGCGCGCGTCGAGCGCCGCGTGTACCTGCAATGGCAGGCGGACCGCCAGCTTGCCGCCTGCGCCGACCAGGCCCGCGCGTCCGGCCTGCCGATCGGGCTTTATGTCGACCTCGCCGTCGGCGTCGACGGCGGCGGCGCCGATGCGTGGCTGCTGCAGGACGCGCTGGTGCCCGGCTTCAGCATGGGCGCGCCGCCCGATCCCTGGGCCCGGTTGGGCCAGGACTGGGGCTTTCCGCCGTTCAATCCCCTGTCCGTCGCCGCCGGCGACGATCCGGTCTTCGCGCGGATGCTGCGCGCCAGCATGCGCCACGCCGGCGCGCTGCGCATCGACCACGTCCTCGGCCTGATGCGCGGCTTCTGGGTGCCGCATGGCGGCACGCCGGCGGACGGCGCCTATGTGCGCTATCCCTTCGCCGCGCTGCTCGGCCTGCTCGCCGCGGAGAGCCGCCGCCGGCGCTGCATGGTGATCGGCGAGGACCTCGGCACCCTGCCCGAGGGCCTGCGCCCGGCGCTGCGCGCGGCCAACGTCCATTCCTCGCCGCTGCTCTATTTCGAGCAGGAGGACGGGCGCTTCCGCCCGCCCGCCGCCTATCCGGTCGAGGCCGCGGCAGCGGTCACCAATCACGACCTGCCGACGCTCGCCGGATGGTGGAGCGGCGGCGACATCGCGCTGCGCGCCGCCGTCGAAGCCCGCCGGCCCGAGCGGCGCGCCCTCGACGAGCGTCTCGCGGAGCGGGCGCGGCTCGTCGAGGCTCTCGGCGCCGAAGGGCTGCAAGTCGAGCGCGACGAGGTGCCGACGGTCGCCGTGCATCGCTTCCTCGCCCGCACGCCCTGCCGGCTGGCGGTCGTGCAGCTCGACGACGCGATCGGCGAGCAGGAGCAGACCAACCTGCCCGGCACGGATCGCGAGCGCCCGAACTGGCGGCGCAAGCTCGGTCTCGACCTGCAGGCGGCCGTCGCCGACCGGCGCCTGATCGGCATTGCCGCCGCTATGGCGGCCGAGCGGCGGACGATGCCCGGCCCGCGTCCGGCGGCGCCGCGGCGGCGGCGACCTGCGACGCCGGTGGCGACCTATCGCCTGCAGCTCGGCACCGGCTTCGGCTTCGAGCGCGTGCGCGAGGTGCTGCCCTATCTCGACGGCTTGGGCATCAGCCACGTCTACACCTCGTCCTTCCTCGCGGCCCGTCCGGGCAGCGCGCATGGCTACGACGTGGTCGACCACAACGCGCTCGACCCGGAGATCGGCGGCGCGGAAGCGTTCGACCGCCTGGGCGTGGCGCTCGACGGCCTCGACCTCGGGTTGGTCCTCGACTTCGTGCCGAACCACATGGCGATCGCGGTGGCGGCGAACCGCTGGTGGGACGACGTGCTGGAATGGGGCCGCGCCTCGCCCTATGCCGATTTCTTCGACATCCAGTGGGAGACGCAGAAGCGCGAGCTGGTCGGCAAGGTGCTTCTCCCGTTTCTCGGCGACCACTACGGCAAGGTGCTGGAGAAGGGCGAGCTGGTCCTCGGCTTCGAGCGCGCCGCGGGCGGCTTCGCGGTCCGCTACCACGAGCACCGCTTCCCGATCCGGCCGCGGCATGCGGCGATGGTGATCGAGCGCGCGCTGGCCGAGCTGCCCGACGCGCTGGACGCGGAACGTGCCGGGAAGCTGCGCGATCTTGCGGCCGCCTTCGCCCGGCTGCGGCCGGAGGAGCAGTCGCGCCGCCGCCAGGTCGCGCTGTGGTGCGCCGGGCGGCGCCTCGGCCGCGCGCTCGGCCGCCTGGCCGACGACGAGGCGACGGCGGCATTCCTCGACCGCGCCGCCCGGCTCTATCAAGGCGCGCCGGGACGCGAGGCGTCCTTCGTGCCGCTGCATCGCCTGCTCGACCGCCAGGCCTGGCGCCTCGCCTATTGGCGCGTCGCCGCCGACGAGATCAACTACCGCCGCTTCTTCGAGATCGACGAGCTGGCCGGCTTGCGCCAGGAGGTGCCGGCGCTGTTCCGGCGCTGCCATCGCCTGGTCGCGCGGCTGGTCGGCCAGGGCCGGCTGCAGGGGCTGCGCATCGATCACATCGACGGGCTCGCCGATCCGGCCGGCTATCTCGCGGCGCTGCAGCGCACCCTCGCCGGCGCCGCTCCGGAGGCGAGGCCCTATGTCGTGGTCGAGAAGATCCTCGAGCCGGGCGAGAAGCTGCCGCGATCGTGGCAGGCGGACGGAACGACGGGCTACGACTTCCTGGCGCTGGTCGACCGCCTGTTCGTGCTGCCGGAATCGATGCTGGCCCTGCGCCGCTGCCACCGCCGCTTCACCGGCGACGCGACGCCGTTCGCCCAGCTGCTTGCCGACTGCAAGCGGCTCCTGATGGACACCACGCTCGCCAGCCATCTGCGCATCCTCGTGCGCGCGCTCGACCTCTTGTCCGAGCAGCACTGGCGCACCCGCGACTTCTCCTATGCGCGGCTGCGCCTGGCGCTGCGCGAGACGATCGCCAGCCTGCCCGTCTACCGCACCTACGTGACGGGCGGGCCGCCCTCGGCGGCGGACCGCCGCACGATCGAGCAGGCGATCGCCGCGGCCTCGCGCCTGTGGCGCGGGCCCGACCGCGAGATCTTCGGCTTCATCGCCGCGGCCTTGACCGGTGCGCTGATGGCGCCCCGCAGCGGCTACGACCGACGCGACGCGCTGCGCTTCATCCTGAGTTTCCAGCAATACACCGGTCCGGTCATGGCCAAGGCGCTGGAGGACACGGCCTTCTATCGCTACCCGCTTCTGCTGTCGCTCAACGACGTCGGCGGCGACCCGCGCGTGTTCGCGGTCGGCGCGGAGGAATTCCACGCCGCCAACCGCGCGCGCCTGGAGGGCTGGCCCGACGCGATGCTGGCGACCGCGACGCACGACACCAAGCGCGGCGAGGATGCGCGCCAGCGCATCGGCGTGCTGAGCGAGATCGCCGGCGAGTGGGGCGAAGCCGTCGCGCGCTGGCGCGACTTGAATCATGCCTGCCGCGCGGATCGCCACGGCATGCGCATCCCGAGCGCGGCGGACGAGTACCTGCTCTACCAGACGCTGGTCGGCGCCTGGCCGCCGGCGCCGACGCCGCAAGCGATCGCGGACCTGCGCGAGCGCGTCCGCGCCTATGTGCTGAAGGCCGTGCGCGAGGCCAAGGCCTGGACGAGCTGGATCGATCCGAACGAGCCCTACGAGTCCGGCTGCCAGCGCTTCGTCGACCGCATCCTCGACGCCGGCGCGGGGCATCGCTTCCTTCGCGACTTCGCGCCTTTCGCCCGCCGCGTCGCCTGGCTCGGCGCGCTCGGCAGCCTGTCGCGCACGGCGCTCAAGCTCACCGCGCCCGGCATGCCCGACCTCTACCAGGGCAGCGAGCTGTGGGACCTGAGCCTGGTCGACCCCGACAACCGCCGGCCGGTCGATTTCGCCCTGCGCCGGCGCCTGCTGGACGACATCATGCCCTCGGCCTTGCCGCCCACGCCCGAGACCGTCCGCCATCTGCTGGCACGCTGGCCCGACGGCGCGATCAAGCTCCACGTCACCGCGCGCCTGCTGGCGCTGCGCGGCGCGATGCCTGCGCTGTTCGCGCGCGGCGCCTATGCGCCGCTCGAAGCGCTCGGCGCCACAAGGCGGCACCTGGTCGGCTACGCGCGCGTCAAGGACGGCGCGGCGGTGATCGTCGCGGTGGGACGCTTCTTCGCCCCGCTCGGCTGCGGCGAAGCGGCGCCGCCGCAATGGCAGGACGGAGAGCTCGTCGCCGACGGCCTGCCGGGCGGAAAGTATCTCGACACGCTGACCGGCCGAACGCACGATATCCGCGCCGGCGGGTCCATCCGCGCCGCCTCCCTGTTCGCCGACCTGCCGGCCGCGGTGCTGGTGGCATCCTGACCCTGTCCCGCCCGGGCTCGTCGAAGGGGGCGGGCGAGCGGCCTCAAAGCGCGTCGCGCACGCGCTTCCAGGCGTTCTCCATGTGCAGCCGCAGCGCGGCGCCCAGCCGGGCGGGGTCGCGCGCCTCGAGCGCGCGGATCATCTCCTCGTGCTCGGCGATCGAGTTCTGCCACTGCTCGGCGCGGTCGTTGCCCATGAAGCGCACGCGCTTGATGCGCGCCTGCAGCGTGTCGTGCGTGGCGACCAGCGTGCGGTTCCCCGACAGGCGGACGATGGCGTTGTGGATCGACTGGTTGAGCTTGAAATACTCCAGCCGGTCGCGCCGCGCGTAGAATTCGAGCATGCGCCGGTGGATCGCGCGCAGCTCGGCGATCTCGGTCTCGCTCGCATTGCGGCAGGCATATTCGGCCGCGAGCGCCTCCAGCGCGCCGATCACGACCAGCGTGTCGAGCACCTCGGGCGGCGTCGGCTTGCGCACGACGGCGCCGCGGTTCGGCATCAGCTCGATCAGCCCTTCCGAGGCCAGCACCTTGAGCGCCTCGCGCAGCGGCGTGCGCGAGATGGCGAGCTTGTCGCAGAGCTGGCCTTCGTGGATGCGCGTGCCCGGCGCCAGCGCGCCCTCGATGATCAGGTCGCGCACGCGGGTGACGACCTCGTCATGCAGGCTGCGCCGGGCGATCGGTGCGGCGTCGAGGGCGGAAAGGGTCATCGGCTCCTGCATTCTGAATGCAAAATGCTTGATGTAGGACCTTTCCTATCATATAGAACGGTGCAGAGGGAAAGGGAACGGCAGAAATGGCCGCCAGGGAGCCTCAGCCGCGCATCGCGCTGGTGATGGGCGATGCCGCCGGGATCGGCCCGGAGCTGACCGCCAAGCTGCTGGCGATGCCGGCGGTGGCCGATATGGCGCGCATCGTCGTGGTCGGCGACCGCCGCGTGCTGGACCAGGCGGCGCACCTGGCGGGAGCGACGCTCGACCTCGGCCCCGTGCTGGCGCCGGGCGAGGCGCCGCGATTCGCCGCCGGCAAGCCGACGCTGCTCGATCGGCGCGCGCTCGATCCGGCGACCATCGCCATGGGCCGGGCCTCGGTCGCGGGCGGCGCCTTCGCCATGGAGAACTTCCGCGCCGCGCTGGTCCTGGCGCGCGAGGCGGCGGTCGACGCGATCTGCTTCACGCCGTTCAACAAGGCGGCGCTGAAGCTGGCCGGCAATCCCTACGACGACGAGCTGCATTTCGCCGCCGACGTGCTGGGCTACGGCGGCGAATGCAGCGAGTTCAACGTGCTCGACGGCCTGTGGAACGCGCGCGTCACCTCGCACGTGCCGCTCAGGCAGGTGCCGGGCATGCTCAGCGTCGACGCCATCGTGAAGGCGCTGGTGCTGACGCATGCCTGCCTGGTGCAGTCGGGCGTCGCGCGGCCGCGCATCGCGGCCGCGGCGCTGAACCCGCATGCCGGCGACGGCGGCAATTTCGGGCGCGAGGAGATCGACGTGATCGCCCCGGCGGTCGAGCAGGCGCGCGCGCGCCAGATCGCCGCCGAGGGCCCGTTCCCCGCCGACACCGTGTTCCTGCGCGCGCGGCGCGGCGACCACGACGCGGTGCTGACCATGTTCCACGACCAGGGCCAGATCGCCATGAAGCTGATGGGCTTCGAGCGCGGCGTCACGGTGCTGGGCGGCCTGCCGGTGCCGATCACCACGCCCGCGCACGGCACGGCCTACGACATCGCCGGCAAGGGCGTCGCCGACCCGACCGCGACGCACCGCGCCTTCCTGCAGGCCTGCGCCATGGGCCGGACCCGCGCGAGAGGGGCCAAGGCCGCCTGACCAAAGTCCGAACGCGGCCCTGCAGCGGGCACGCCAGGCAACTCGACTAGGGGAGGAAACCACATGCTGCGATACGCCTTCGTCCTGGCCCTGGGGCTCGCCGCGACGGCAGCCCAGGCGCAGACCATCGAGCTGAAGCTCGGCAACACCTCGGCGCCCGGCGCCAGCCAGACCGCCGCCGCCGAGGAGTTCGCCAAGCGCGTGAACGAGAAGCTGGCCGGCAAGGTCAAGGTCACGGTGTTCGCCAACAGCCAGCTCGGCAACGAGAACGAGCTGCTGCAGAAGCTGAAGATCGGCACGGTCGACTTCTCGCAGCCCTCGACCATCATGTCGACCGTGGCCGGCGAGTTCGGCATGTTCGACATGCCCTACCTCATCAAGGACCGCGCCCACATGGCGCGCTTCCGCGACGAGGTGTTCTGGAAGGAGATGGCGCCCAAGACCGAGGCGCAGGGCCTCAAGATCATCGCGGTGTGGGAGAACGGCTTCCGCCACATCACCAACAACGTGCGGCCGATCAACAGGCCCGAGGACCTCAAGGGCATCAAGCTGCGCGTGCCGCCCGGCATCTGGCGCGCCAAGATGTTCCAGGCCTATGGCGCCAGCCCCTCGCCGCTGCAGTTCAACGAGCTGTTCGTGGCGCTGCAGACCGGCGTGATGGACGCGCAGGAGAACCCGCTCTCCAACATCTACAACGCCAAGCTGCACGAGGTGCAGAAGTACCTGTCGATGACCAACCACGTCTACACGCCGTCGTTCCTGACCGTGGGCGCCGCGCGCTGGAACAAGCTGGCGGCGGGCCTGCGCAAGGAGATCGAGACGATCGCGCTCGGCACCCAGCCCTGGGTCCTTGCGAACGAGGAGAAGGGGGACAAGGCGCTGCTCGACAAGCTCAAGGGCAGCGGCATCCAGATCAACAACGCCGACCGCGACGCCTTCGTGAAGGCCAGCGGCCCGATCTACGAGGAGTTCGCCAAGCAGGTGCCGGGCGGCAAGGCCCTGGTCGACAAGGCGCTGGCGCTCGCGAAATAGCCGCGTCGTGGCCGGCATCGCCAAGGCCCTCCGGCTGAGCCTGGAGGCGATCAGCCTGCTGCTGCTGACGGCGCTGCTGCTGATCGTCGTCGTGGCGGTCGGCGCGCGCTACACCGGCCACATGTTCCTCTGGTACGACGAGGTGGCCAGCATCCTGCTGGCCTGGCTCACCTACTTCGGCGCGGCGCTCGCCGCGCTGAAGCGGGGCCATCTCGGCTTCGACAACGCCATGCGCGCGCTGCCGCCCGCGGCCCGGCGCGCCGCCTTCGTGCTGGCCGAGGCGGTGACGATCGGGTTCTTCATCGCCCTGGGCTGGGGCGGCTGGGCGCTGCTCGACGTGCTGGCCGGCGAGACGCTGGTCAGCCTGCCGTCGGTGCCGTCCTCGGTCGTGCAGGCGGCGATCCCGATCGGCGCGACCCTGTTCGTCCTGGCCGAGCTGCTGTCGATGCAAGAGGCCTGGCGCCGCTACGGCCAGGACGCGGCGCTGGAGGAGGGGCATTTGTAGTGGCCGGCTCGACGAGCTGCAGGCGACAATTGGAGTGTCCGCCCCCGCAAGGGAGAGGGGACCAGATCAAGCGCCGTTGCCGTCGGCACTGACCCTCAGCCATGGCCGCGCTCCTCATCCTGATCCTGTTTCTCGCGCTGTGCGCGTTGAACGTGCCGATCGCGGTCGCGCTGGGCGCGGTCGCGCTGGCGGCGATGGTGGGGGACCTGGGCTCGGCCGGGCTGATGAACGCCGCCATCGTGATGTTCGAGGGCGCACGCAAGTTCCCGCTGATCGCGATCCCGCTGTTCGTGCTGGCGGGCGGCATCATGAACGCGACCAGCATCTCGCGCCGCCTGATCGCCTTCTGCAACGCGCTGATCGGCTTCGTGCGCGGCGGCCTCGCCATGGTCAGCGTCGTCGCCTCGATGTTCTTCGCCGAGATCTCGGGCTCGGCCGTGGCCGACGTCGCGGCGCTGGGCTCGGTGCTGATCCCCGAGATGAAGCGCCGCGGCTACCCCAAGGAGCTGGCCGCCTCGGTGATGTCGTCGGCGGCGTCGCTGGCGATCATCATCCCGCCCTCGATCCCGATGATCCTCTACGCGGTGATCGCCGACACCTCGGTGGTCAAGCTGTTCGTCGCCGGCATCGTGCCCGGCGTCCTGGGCGGGGTGCTGCTGATGGCCGTGGCCTACTGGCACGCCTGGCGGCTCGGCCTGCCGTCCGAGGCCGCGTTCCACCTGGCCAACGTGTGGAAGACCTTCCGCGAGGCGGGGCTCGCCCTTCTGCTGCCGGTCATCATCCTCGGCGGCATCTTCGGCGGCGTGGTCACCGCGACCGAGGGCGCCGCGCTCGCGGTCATAGCCGCGCTCGTGATCGGCCTCGTCTACCGCGAGATCGACTTCGGCGTCCTCTACACGGCGCTGGTCGACGGCGTCATGCAGACCGCGGTGGTGATGCTGCTGGTCGCGACCTCGGCGCTGCTCGGCGTCTACCTGACCGAGACCCAGCTGCCGCAGCGCCTGGCGGCGTCGCTGCTGGACCTGACGCAGAACAGGTACCTGATCCTGGCGCTGCTCAACGTCGCCTTCTTCGTCCTCGGCTTCTTCCTGCACGGCGCCGCGGCGATCATCCTGGTCGTGCCGATCGTCATGCCGCTGGTCAAGGCGGTCGGCATCGACCCGATCCATTTCGGCATCCTGGTGACGCTCAACATCGCCGTCGGCCAGCAGACGCCGCCGGTCGCCAGCGTGCTGATGATCGCCTGCTCGATCGCCAAGTCGAACATGTGGGAGACGTCGCGCACCAATGTCGGCTTCGTCCTGGTGCTGCTGCTGATCCTCGTGCTCGTCACCTACGTGCCCGCGGTGCCGCTCGCCCTGGTCGACCTGTTCTACTGAGCGTTCCGTTGCCATAATGGCGTCCCCAGCGCCGGGAGATCAGGGAGGGACGCGATGACGACCTATGTTCTTCTCGTCAACTGGACCGACCAGGGCATCCGCAACGTGACCGACTCGCCCAAGCGCTTCGACGCCGGCCGGAAGGCGCTGCGCGACATGGGCGGCGACATCAAGTTCATGTTCATGACCATGGGCGAATACGACATGGTCGTGGTGTACGAGGCGCCCGACGACGCCATCGCCGCGCGCTTCACGCTGATGCTGGGCCAGGCCGGCAACGTCCGCACCAAGACGCTGAAGGCCTTCCCCGAGCAGGCCTATCGCGAGATCATCAACTCGGTGCGCTAGCCGCGGCGATGACGGATGACGGATCGACGGATGGCTCACGCGGAGGACGCGGAATCGGGGCCTGTGACGGACCGAGCGCGACGTTCCGGCCTCTCGGCCCCCCGCGTGCTCCGCGCCTCCGCCGCGAGCCGGCCAGCCGAAGCGCAGCATGAGACGCACGGTTCAAGCCTGTGACTCCTATCCCGTGTCTCACCCGAGGGGTTCAGTCCACTCTCCGATGACGGATGACGGATCGGCCGGGCGCAGATTGCCCTGAGCCTGCCGCAGGGCGAGGCCCGCGAAGCCGCGCTGGCCGGTGCGGCGGCGTTTCGGAGCGAAGCCGCGCGCTTCGAGCGCCTGGCTGAAGCGCTTCCGGCTGCCGGGGTCGACGCCCGCGCGCTCGGCCCAGTCCTGCCAGGCGGCGTAGAGCGCACCGGCCGAGGCCCAGGCGCCGGGCGACTTGTCGGTGCTCTCCTCGATCCAGCGCCCCGTCGCGTCCTCGGCCGCCCGTCGGCGCTCGGCGGCGGCACGCGCCGCCGGCGGCGGCGCCAGGCCGACGCGGCGCCAGGCGAGGCAGCCTTCCACCGCCCAGCGCAGGATCGCCGGATACTCGGCTTCGAGCCGGTCGGCGAAGTCGGGATCGTCGCCGCACGCCGGCGGCGCAGCCGCGTCGGCCAGGGCGCCGAGATGCGCGAGCAGCGACGTGAAGAAGCGACGGTCGTCGGCCGACAGGAAGCCCAGCGCCGGGCCGGGATCGCGCCCGGCCAGCGCCCATCCCGCCACGCGCTGCAGATAGAAGAGAAGGTCCGCGTCGCCGCCGGCGATGCGATCGAGCCAGCCGGACCACAGCGGGCACGGCGTGCCGGGATCGGCCGGGGCCACGGCGGCGATGCGGGTCATATAGGCCTCGGGACGATGCGGCGTCACGTCGCCCGTGCGCGTGTCGAGGATGCCGGCGGGCGTGTTGAGCAGGTCAGGCTCGGCGTCGAACTGCTCCGGCGATGCGGCGAGCAGGCGGTCGGTGCGCGCCAGGCGCTCGACCGCGGCGCTCGCCGTCGGCGCGCCCAGCCGCTCGACCACGCGCAGTCCCAGCTTCTCCGGCATCTCCGTGGCCGCCACGTCGGCGGCCGTGCGGCACAGCTCGCCCGCCAGGTCGAGCGCGAGCCCGGTGTCGTCCGGGCGCCAGCGCGTGCCGTCCCACGCCATCCATTGCCGCCGGCGCGCCACGTAGCGCAGGCGCTGCTCATGGACGACGGCGAAGGCGCGCGCGAGCGGACGCGGCTGGTAGAGCCGCACGATCTGGCCACCGGTCGGCAGCGTGGGCTTCGCGGAATCGACTTCCATGGTCGTGCTCCTTTCGGTTCGATCGACATGCGCGATGCATCGGGCGACGCCCGTTCGCCGACGTTCGCGTTTCAACAAGAGCGAGCGCCGCACACGGCGAATCCCGGCTGCCGACGGGCATTCCCATCGGCACCGCTGGCGGCCGTTGATCCGGCCGCCAACCCGAATGACTGACGCGCGGATCAACGCGGGCCTGCGCCGCGCTTCAGTCGCAATGTTGGAGGATGGCCGACATGGTGCGTCCGACCGCGCGGTAAGTCAAGCGCGGACGCGCATGATGCGCTCAAACGCGAACGCGCGGTCGATGGCGTGCGCGCGGCGCCGGCGCTATGAATGGCGCCGCCCCGCACCGGGGGCGCCTGTCAGGGGACCGACTCCTTGGAGCTTGCCGTCATCGCGGCGATCCTCGCCGCCTCGCTGCTGCACGCCACCTGGCACGCGCTGGTGAAGTCGAGCGGCGACCGCGTCGTCGCGCTCGCGGGCATGAACCTGGTCAGCGGCCTCGCCGCGCTGGCCTGCCTGCCGCTGGTCAAGCCGCCGTCGCCGGCGGCTTTCGCCGTGATCGGCTTCTCGGTGCTGCTCCATGTCGGCTACAAGATCGGGCTCGCCGGCCTCTATCACCGCGTCGACCTGGGCCAGGCCTATCCGTTGGCGCGCGGCCTGACGCCGATCATGGCGACCGTCCTCGGGCTCGTCGTGCTGGGCGAGCGGCCGGGCGTGGCGGTGATGCTCGGCATCGCGCTGGTCTCGCTCGGCGTGCTGGCGCTCGCGCTCGAGCGCAGCGAGCGGCGCATCGCGCCTCAGACGCTCGGCATCGCGGCGCTGACCGGCCTCACCGTCGCCGGCTATTCGGTGGTCGATGCCTACGGCGTGCGCCTCGACGGCGACTGGCTCGGCTTCACCGCCTGGCTGATCGTGTGCGACTGCGCCGGCTTCCTCGCCTATGCCTTCCTGACGCGCGGCCGGTCGGTCCTTGCCACGTGGCGCCGGGGCTGGGGCGGCGTCCTGGTCAGCGGCCTGCTGGGCCTCGGCTCGTTCGGCGCCTTCATGTGGGCGCTCGGCCGCGCCCCGGTCGGCGGCGTGTCGGCCTTGCGCGAAACCAGCGTGCTGTTCGCCGCGATCCTCGCTACGGTGGCGCTGGGCGAGGCCGCTACCCGGCTGCGCCACGCCGCGGCGCTCCTGGTGATGGCCGGCGTCATGGCCATCGCCGCGCTCCGGTGATCCCAAGGAAGAGATCCGTCGATGACCGAAGACAAGCTGCCGCCGATGATCGCCGCGTATCTCGCGTTCGCGCGCCAGCGGCCCGACTTGTTCGAGACCCCGCCCGGGGGCGTGCGCATCCTGCTCGATCCGGCGGAGATCGCCGCCGTGCAGCACGAGATCATTCGCGGCCTGCGCGCGCGCGCGATGCCGGAATCCGGCGCCGACGTCGGCATCGTGCTCGAGGACCCGTGGTATCGCATCCTGCGCGACGCGGTCGAGTTCCCCGACGGATCGCGCCGGCTGCATACCCGCATCATCAACTACGCGGGCGACGGCGTGGCCGTCCTGCCGCTCTTCGACGGCAAGATCGTGGTGACGCGGCAATTCCGCCACGCGCCGCGGCGGTTCCTGCTCGAGATCCCCCGCGGCGCGATCGAGCCGGGACACTCGATCGAGGACACGGCGCGCAACGAGGTGCGCGAGGAGATCGGCGGCGAGCTGACGGAACTGGTCAGGCTGGGGTTCCTCTACGGCTCGAGCAACGTCTACTACAGCGGCGCGCATCTCTGCTTCGCGCGGCTGAGCAAGATCGGCGCGCCGCAGCTCCACGAGGGCATCGTCGCGGTCGAGCAGTACAGCGTGACCGAGTTCGAAAAGCTGCTGGTCGACGGAGAGCTGACCGACTCCTTCACCGTCGCGGCCTACGCGCACGCGAGGGCGCGGGGGCTGGTGTAGGCGGCCGGGCCACGGATGGCCCCTGTCGGCCGTGCTCGGACTTCCGCTCAACGGCGGCAGGCGGACTTCAAATTCGGGCAGCGCCGGGTCCGCGATGTGCCAGAAGCAGTCATTCACACGAAGCGGATGGGCTCCAGGAAACAACCCCTTGCAGGCATTTGGCGCGCCGCAAGCAGACCAAGTTCGGGAACGCACTCGCAAATGCCAGGAAACGATGCTAGCGGGGCAGCACGCCGCTTTCGCGGAGTTGTGCCTTGCCGGCTGAGATTCACTACACCGAGATATTACTTCGTGGCACCTCGGCCGCCCGTGTCCTGGACGCGAAGTCGGCGCTCCAATGCATCGAACAACGAGTCCTGGTCGACAACCAGACGCCAATCTTGGTGCCGGCAGCGCTCCAGCCATTCGATCATGACTGCGCTTATCGCAGCCAGTCGCCGGCTCCCTGGGTCGGCCGCGCGGAATTGTGCAAGGATGCCGTTGCCCAACTCGGCGTCCACGATCAGCCGTTCGCGGCTGAGGTGGCACCACTCTCTTAGGCCAGCCCAAAGCGCCGCCTGTATCCGCTGGATTCCCTCATCAGGCGGGCCTGGCGGAAAGACCCTTAGGACGTCGGAAAGTGACCGGGAGTCCATCGGCTGGAGGCGTATCGTAGGACGGTCCACGAGGCGGGCAGCGCAGAACAACTGCAACCACTCCGCTAGGTGACGCGGCGAATGACCATTTGCCGGCTGTTCGGCGATAACCCGCTGCCAGAGGGCGGGATGGCGAAAATGCCGTCCGAGCCACTCGCGATCGTCGATGACGACGGACCACACCGCCCCCGCGAGCGCGCCGACCCCGGCGTCAAGAGAACGGTATTGGGCCGCCAGCCAGTCGGGCGGGACACATCGAGCCAAAAACTTCTCGACCTCAGTGGGGGTGCATCCGTGCGGCGACGTCAGGACGAACGTCAAATGGCGTATGGTGATAGTTGGTGACGGGAAGTCCTCCAGGCGAGCGGTCCGGATGATCGCCTCGGCAATCGGGCCGACCAGGACGTCTCGACCGGAGCGGTAGCAAGCCGATGCAAAACGGATGAACCAGTTGGGTTGGCCATGTCTGACATTGCCCCATCGCCGCGACCAAGCCTCGGCGTCGATCAAGGGCAGTGTCTGAGCGAATGCTGAATCGTGCTTGAATAGAGCGGCCAACTTTCCCGGACCATCGTGAATGGCCCGATCGGCCACGGTCGGAAGGTGCTCGGCCAACAAGGAGTTCAGCACCGCCCGCTCTATATCGGGCATCTCCGTCCGCGCGTAGGCGAGGAATGCAGCCAGATGTTCGAGCGGTGTTGCCAGGGCCTGCTTGACCAGCGCGCCGGGATTGTTAGCAAGTCCGTCGCGGACGGCCTTCGCTACATCGGGCATCTCCGTCCGCGCGTAGGCGAGGAACGACGCAAGATCGCCGAGCGGTGTCGCCAGGGCCCGGTTGACCAGCGCGCCGGGGTTGTTCTGAAGTGCGTCGCGGACGACCTTCGCTACATCGGGCATCTCCGCCCGCGCGTAGGCGAGGAACGACGGGAGAAAATGCAGCGGTGTCGCGAGGACCTGTTTGACCAGCGCGGCGGGGTTGTTCGCAAGTGCGTCGCGGACGACCTTCGCTACATCGGGCATCTCCGTCCGCGCGTAGGCGAGGAACGACGGGAGAAAATGCAGCAGTGTCGCCAGGGCCTGCTTGACCAGCGCGTCACGAGCTCCCGCTTGGTTCAACCACGCCGAGCTCCTTGTCGACAGCTCCTCGGTGTTGAGCAGGTGCATATCCACTGATGCCCTGAGCGCGTCGCGCCACCAAGGGATGCCAATCGCGGCCAAAGGCCATTCAATCTTGCGCCAAAGCGCTGCAAGCAGGGCGGTTGCCTCTGTGATTTCACCGTTGTTCCTGAGTCTCAACGCAGTCACGACGCAAGCATGGGGATGGGCTTGCAGAACGCGACAACGGTCGTCCCGCGACGCCGCCGCGCGGTCGGCGGCTTCGCGGAGCAGCGTCCCGAGGCCCGGGTGGACCAGGCGGTAGAAGCTATATGAACCCTTGCGGCCACGGGTCTCGACCCAGACCAGGCCGCGCCTGACGCATGCCTTCAGCGCATTCTCGGCGAAGGCCTCGACCGGTACCAGCCCCTCGACCTCCGCAACCGCCGCGAGGTCCAAGAGCGCCGACTGCTCGGGTTCCAAATCCGGGTCGGTCAAGTAGCGATTGCGGACGAACACACGAGCGTCTGCGGCTTCAAGGGCCGCGGTCTCGCCGCCCCGGTCGAGAAGCCCCAGCACGGCTGCACTGAACGACAAGAGATCGCCGCCGAAAAGCTTGTGCCATCTAGCGAGGATGTACTGGGGCACCGGAGGTACTTCGTCCCGGTTCTGTGCCCGATAGTGGCGCTGGTAAACTCCTTCAAGGTCGGCAGGCTCGATGACAAGGTCGAAACTCGGCAGCGGGATGGCTTCGATCTCGGGCGCATCCTCCCAAACCTCCGCCTTGGCGCGTATGCGACGCGTCAGGATCAGGAGTTCCGATCCCCCGCCCAAGGTTTTCCATTGCTCGAACACGCGAACTGCCGCCTCGGGATTGAGGTGCGCGTTGTCGATCACAAAGAGTACGCGATCGTCAGCGATTGCGATGAGCACCTCGCCCGCGCGCTCCGCCAAGGTCGGATCGTCCGCCGTCGCAGTGAGGTCGAGATAATAGGTGGGTGCGTTCCTGAAGCGCGGCCGGTGCGCCAGAACCATCGCAAGTGTGGTCTTGCCCGCGGCACCGTGCCCAACGACCATAGCAGCGCGCTGATCGGCCAATGCTCTCTCGACCTTCGCGAGCACGGGTGGGACGTAGACGCGGTCTTCCTTGTATTCCTCAGCTGTCGGGAAAATACCTGTCGACCGGCGGAGATTGACCCGCGTTATGATGTCTTCGACGCGGCTAAACGGTCCGGATGTCACCTTCAGCCCAAGGTCATTGATCCAGAACCTGGCATAGAAGGGCGCGCGGAGCCGGGCGCAAAGATCTCTTCGGAAGATGATGTGAACGTCCTCGCGACGCAGCCCCAGCAGGCACGCCTGGTCGCGCATCTCCGCCGCATCGGTGGGTGTCGACGCAGGGCACCAGGCCACCCAGACCAATCCTCCACGGCGCTCGGGTGCCAATCTGGTCGCCAACTTGGCAAGGTCTGCCTGCCAGTGATTGGTTCTTGCATCGCCTGCCGTGGTCGCCTCGATGGCGATCAGCGCCCCGTCCGGCTTGGTCAGATAGGCGTCGGGCCAGCCTGGGACCGGCTTGTCGTCGGACCGGCGACCGAAGGGAACCAAGCTGTCTGCCAGATCGCGGTAGATGCCGCGTGCGAGCTGCTCGGCCACGCGCTGAAAAAAGCCGGAGCTGCTTATATGGCGCTCGATAGCAGCCGCAATGGCGGCTTCGGAGGGCGCATAGGATGTCGACGAGGGCATGCCACGTCAGATTGCCATTCGTTCGCCGGTTGTCCTCATTAGCATATTTGAAGCGCCGCACCCTATGGAAATGATCGAGCGCCGGGATCGCGCCTCCGATTGTGCCCCGGGACGCGGTGTAGGAACGGCGATGATATCGCGCTCTCCGGCGGGGTTTGGCCGGGTCTGTCAGGCAGCCACGGCGGGCAGGCTGACGATGGGATCATCGCTCAGAGGAACGATAGTTTCCCGGGACATGTTGCGGGATCGCTGGACGGCCCATGCGTCGTTCCGCTCGAGCAGGTTGGCGCCGACGAGCCGGACGATAGCATCCTCGTTGGGGAAGATGCCGACGGCATCTGCGCGCCGCAGCTCCACGAGGGCATCGTCGCGGTCGAGCAGTACAGCGTGACCGAGTTCGAAAAGCTGCTGGTCGACGGAGAGCTGACCGACTCCTTCACCGTCGCGGCCTACGCGCACGCGAGGGCGCGGGGGCTCGTTTAGACGCCCGGCGGCGTCGCGAGGCGGGGCCCTGGCCCGCGCGCCGCTCAGGCGCCCCAGACCTCCTCGAGGACCGCCAGCCAGTTCCGGCCCATCACCTTTTCGATCCGGCCCGCGGGCCAGCCGGCCTTCTCCATGGCGCGCGGCAGGTTCGGGAACTCGCCGATGCGCCTGATGCCCTTGGGGTTCTGGATCGGCGCGAACGTCACCAGCTCGCGCGCGTAGCCCTTGTCGTGCGTCAGCCAGTCGAAGAAGGCCTGGTCCTGGTCCTGCGTGAAGTCGGTGCCGATGCCGACCTGGTCCTCGCCGCAGATCCCGATCACGTGCTCGATGGCGGCGACGTAGTCGTCGATCGTCGCCGCGTTGCCCTTGGCGAGGAACGGCGGGAACATGGTGACGCCGACGAAGCCGCCCTTCCGGACGATGAAGCGCAGCTCCTCGTCCGACTTGTTGCGCGGGTGCTTCTTGAGCGCGCTCGGGCAGACATGGCTGTAGCAGACCGGCTTCTTCGAGGCCTTGATGACGTCCTCGGACGACTTCGAGCCGACATGGCTGAGGTCGCACATGATCCCGGCGCGGTTCATCTCCGCCACGATCTCGTGGCCGAAGTCGGACAGTCCGCGGTCCACCGACTCGTAGCAGCCGGTCGCGCACAGGTTCTGCGTGTTGTACGCCATCTGCGCGATGCCGACGCCCACGTCCTTGAACAGCTTGACGTAGCCGACCTGGTCCTCGAAGGCGGAGATGTTCTGGAAGCCCAGGATGATTCCGGTTCTGCCCGCCTTCTTGGCCGCCAGGATGTCCCCGGTGGTGCGCACCGGCACGACGAGGTCGGCGTTCTCGCGGAACATTCGGTTCCAGGCCGCGACGTTGCGCATCGTCCCCTCGAAGCCCTCCCACACCGAGCAGGTGCAGTTCGCGGCGGTCAAGCCGCCCGCGCGCATGTCCTCGAACACGGCACGGCTGAACTTCGAAATGATCAGGCCGTCGATGACGATCATGTCGGCATGGGCGGACTTGGCGGCCATCGCTTTCTCCTCTTCTTCCCGTCGCCCCGCTAAGGGGACGTCTCACAGATAGATGCTGCGCACGATCGCCTCCTGGGACGTCGCGCGCGTGACGTCGCCGCGTTCGGCCACGAGGCCGCTCTTGAGCACCAGGAAGCGGTCGGCGATCTCGAGCGCCAGCTTGATGTTCTGCTCGACGATCAGCATCGTCGTCCCGGCCGCCTTGAGCCGCGCGACGATCGCCGCGATCTCGCGGACGAAGCGCGGCGCCAGTCCGCCCGAGGGCTCGTCGAGCAGCAGGATCTTCGGCTCTCCCATGAGCGCCCGGGCGATCGCCACCATCTGCTGCTCGCCGCCCGACATGGTGCGCACGCGCTGGGCCCGGCGCCCGGCCAGGACCGGGAAGTCGCGGTAGACGCCGGCGAGCAGCGCCGGCATGTCGGCGTCCGGGCGCCGGGAGGCGCCGAGCCGCAGGTTGTCCTCGACCGACAGGTCCGGGAACAGGTCGCGCGCCTGGCTGACCTGCACGACGCCGGCGGCGAAGGCGCGGTGCGGCGGCTGGCCGACGATGTCCCGGCCGTCGAGCAGGATGCGCCCGGCGGTCGGCCGGACGAAGCCGCTGATCGCGTTGAGCGCCGTCGACTTGCCGCTGCCGTTGGCGCCGAGCAGCACGACCGCCTCGCCGCGGCGCACGACGAAATCGACGCCGAGCAGGATGCGCTGGCCCGGATAGCCCGCCTCCAGCTTCTCGACCACGAGCAGCGCGTCAGGCATGGCCGAGATAGGCCTCCAGCACCGCCTTGTCGGCGCGCACCACCTCGGGCGCGGCATCCGCGATCTTCTCGCCGTAGTTCAGCACGACGATGCGGTCGGCCACCGCCATCACCAGCTCGATGGCGTGCTCGATCAGCAGCACGCCGATGCCGCGCTCCTTCGCCAGAAGCTTGACGATCGCCGCAAGCTGCTCGCGCACCGGGGGTGCCAGGCCCACGGCCGGCTCGTCGAGCAGCAGCAGCGGCGGGTCGGTGGCGATGGCCCGCACGATCTCGACCATGCGCTGCTGGCCGCCCGACAGGCTCCCGGCCGGCCGCCTCTCGAGATGGCGGATGCCCATCAGGTCGAGCAGCGCGCGGGCGCGGGCGACGGCGGCGCGCTCGGCGCGGCGCGCGCCCGGCAGGCCGAACAGGATCGCGAGCGGATTGCCCGGCACCTCGGCGTGCAGGCCGGAGAGCACGTTCTCCAGCACCGTCTGCTCGGGGAAGAGGCCGCCGTTCTGGAACGTCCGGCGCACGCCCCTGGTCGAGATGTCGTGCGGCATGAGGCCGTCGATGCGCGCCCCGCGCAGCCGGATCGCGCCGTCCGCCAGCGGCACGAACCCCGTGATGGCGTTGAACAGCGAGGTCTTGCCGGCGCCGTTCGGGCCGATCACCGCGACCACTTCGCCCGGCGCCAGCGACAGGCTGACGCCGGAAAGGGCGGTGACGCCGCCGAAGCGGACCGTCACGTCGCTGAGGGCGATGAGCGGATCAGTCACGAAAGTAGCGCTGGCGGAACAGCGGCGACGCGCGGGCGAGCAGGCTTGCCAGGCCCTTCGGCATCAGCAGCAGGACGGCCACCATCAGGATGGCGATCAGCAGCTCCTCGTAGCCGGGCAGGTCGCGGAACATCTCGGGCGCCGCCGTCAGCACGGCGGCGCCCAGGATCGAGCCGGCGAGGCTGGCGAGCCCGCCCACCATGACGATGCCGAAATGCAGGATGAGCTCGAGGAGGTTGAAGGCCTCGGGCGAGACGTGGCGCACGAGTGCTGCGTAGAGGGCGCCGGCCGTGCCGACGACCACGCCCGACCAGGCGAAGGCGAGCACCATGTAGCGCGCGGTCGGGATGCCGATCGAGGCCGCGGCAAGCTCGTTGTCGCGGATCGCGGTGAAGGCGCGCCCGACGCGCGAGCGCAGCAGGTTCGCCGTCGCGGCGACCAGCAGCGTCACGACGGCGAGGAAGACGTAGTACTTGTCGACGTCGGTGACGAGCACGTAGCCGAACAGCGTCGGCCGCGGCACCTGCATGCCCATCGAGCCCAGGGTCACGGCGTCCGCGTTGATGTAGATCCAGCGCATCAGCTCGCCGAAGGCCAGCGTCATGATCGCGAGGTAGAAGGCGCGGATGCCGCGCAGCGCCGGCAGCGCCACCAGCGCGCCGGCCAGCCCCCCGGCCAGCGCGCCGGCGCACAGCGCGAGCGGAAACGGCGCCTTCAGGTGGTACATCAGCGTGCCGGTCGCGTAGGCGCCGATGCCGAAGAACGCCGCGTTGGCGAAGGCGAGCTGGCCCAGGTTGCCGAGCACGACGTTGAAGCCGACGCCGACCAGCACATAGACCAGCGTCAGGTTCACGATGTACTGCACGTAGCTGCCGATCACGAGGGGCAGGCCGAGCAGGGCGAGCGGCAGCAGCCAGAACACGCGCCCGCTCGCCGCGAACGACGCCCGGTCGGTGCCGCTCCCCGCCGTACCGGTCATCTACACGCGCACGACGGCGGGTCGGCCGAGCAGCCCCGAGGGACGCAGCAGCAGGACCAGGATGATGATGAGATAGGCCGTGATGTCGATCAGCTTGGTCGACACGTAGGCGCCGACCAGGAGCTCGCCGACGCCGAGCAAGAGCCCGCCGAGCACGGCGCCCGGCAGCGAGCCGAAGCCGCCGAGCGTCATGGCCGCGAAGCCGCGGATCAGGGTCGAGGCGGCCATGTCGGGGTAGAGCAGCGTGATCGGCGCGATCAGGATGCCGCCGAGCGCGGCCATCGCGGCGCCGATGCCCCACATCGTGCGGTGGAAGGCGCCGACGTCGATGCCGACCAGGGCGGCGCCGCGCGGCGACTGGAACACGGCCTGCGCCGTCTTGCCGACCGGCGTCGCCAGGAAGACGAAGGCCAGGACCGCGAGCGTGGCGGCGACCACGCCGGCGACGATCAGGTCGCTCGGCGAGAGGATGACCGGGCCCAGCTTGATGATGCCCTGCGGGAAGACCTTCGGGAAGGGCAGCACCTCGCGGCCCCACAGCACGCGCGCGCCGCCCCTGAGCGCATAGCCGACGGCGATCGCCATCATCGCCAGCGACAGGTGCGGCCCGGCGAGGATCGGCCGGATCAGCCCGGCCTGGATCGCCCAGCCGAGCGCGAACAGCAGCACCACCGCCAACGCCGCCGACAGGAAGAAGTCGGCGCCGGCGAGGACGACGAGCACGTAGACGCAGAACGCGCCCGCCATCACGAGGTCGCCGTGCCCGAAGTTGACGACGGTGGTCGCGCGATAGACCACCGTCATCGCGAGTGCGACGAGAGCGTAGAGGCAGCCCTGCGCGAAGCCGCTGACCAGGAGCTGCGCCAGCATCAGCCGGTGCTCCCGCGGCGAACGTCCGGCGGGCCGCCCCTCAAGCGGCGGTCACTGCGCCTTCTTGCCCCACGCCTCGAGCACCGAGAGCTTGCCGCCGTCGTAGCCGACCACGTAGAGCTGGTGCGCGCCCTGGTGGTCCTCGGGCGAGAAGCTGAGCTTGCCGGCGACGATGCCGGTGTCGAAGTCCTTCAGCTTCTCCATCTCCGCGACGAACTTCTCGCGCGTCAGGTCGCGGCCGATCTTGTTGAGGACATGCACGATGGCGACGGCGCTGCCGGGGCCGTAGAAGGTGAAGTCGGTCATCTGCTGGCCGGCCGGCAGGTTCGGCACGATCATGTCGCGCGCCTTCTTCATGCCCGGCCCGTCGGTCAGGTCCTTGTACTGGAACACCTGGAAGAAGCCCTCCATCGGCTCGCGCGCGCCGAGGCGCTTCTCGGTGTTGACGTAGTCGGCGCCCATCGAGCCGACCTTCGGGGCGGCCAGCCCGTACTTGTGGGCATCGCGCAGGAAGATCGCGAGCTCGGGCTCGTAGAGCGCGACGCCGACGAAGTCGAGATTGGCCTCCTTCAGCTTCAGCACCTGGGCCGTGGCGTCGGTCTGGCCGCGCTCCATCGTGACCTCGATCGCCGGCGCGACGCCCGCGGCCTTCAGCTGGTCGCGCATCGGGTCGAGATAGCCCTTGGCCCATTCGTTGGTGTGGCCGATCAGGCCGATCTTCCTGGCGCCCGGCTTCGAGAGGGCGAACTTGCCCATGTTGACGCCGGCGTCGCGGCTGGTCTGCGAGCCGTGGAAGATGTTCTTGGCGACCGGCTCGGTGATCTTCTGGTTGACCGCGGTGGACACGACCCAGGGAACGCCGGACTCCTCGATCACCGGCCGCATCGCCAGCGCCACGCCCGAGCAGATGCCGCCGTTGATGAGGAAGACCTTGTCCTCGTGGATCAGCTTCTTGGCGACCGCGACGCCTTTCGCCTCGTTGCAGGCGTAGTCGGCGAGGATCGCCTCGATCTTGCGGCCGTGCACGCCGCCCTGGTCGTTGACCCACTTGTAGTAGGCGGCGATGCCGTAGGCGGCGGCGCCGAAGCTCGCATTCGGGCCGGTCAGCGGCCCGGGAATGCCGATCTTGATGGTCGTGTCGGTGACGCCGGTGCGGTCCTGTGCAACGGCCGGTGCGACCGCCAGCGCCGCGAGCGCCGCGCCCGCAAGTGCGATTGCGAACCTAGCCATGCTCCCCTCCTCTGCGACTGCTGCAAGTAAGCGCATTCAGGCTGTATGACCGAGGCTCCAGATTGGGCCAATTCCGCTCCCCCAGCAAGGCGGCTTGACCAGCACCGCCCGGAAGCACGGCGTTCGCAAGGATGAACGCCTGCCGCCGCCCGCCTCACGCCCGCCCGTACAGCTTGCGCAGCTCCTCCTTCGCCGCGTTCAGCACGCGCTTGCGGGCCTCGGGCAAGTTCTTTCCGGCGCGATTGATGTAGAAGTTCAGCATCGACATGGCGGACTGGAACGCGCCGGCCTTGCGGTGGGTGCTCTCGTCGGCCGAGCGCTTGAGCGATTGCGCGATGGCCTTGGCGCCGGGCAGCGAGAACACGTGCGGCTCGAGGTCGAGCGCGCTGCTCTTCTTGGTCACCTCGGCGGACCAGTACTTGCGCCGTGCCGCCGTCGCCTTGGCGGCGGCCGTCTCCTTCGCGGATTTCCTCGTTGCTCGCGGCATGGTTCCCCGCCTCCCGGGCCGGGCGTCAGGCGTCGTGAACGCCAAGCCCGGCCGCCGGCTGGCCGCGCGGCGCTTCCGCGGCCCCGCGCAGGCGGCGCACGGCAATCTTCTCGCTGCGGCCCTTGACCTGCAAGGCCTCGGCCGGACCGAACCCGGCGTCGGCCGCGATCTCGCCGGCCGCCGCGGCCGAGCACAGGCGCGCGGCGATGTTGACGCTGTCGCCGATCACGGTGAAGTCGCGCCGCTCCGCCGGTCCGATCGCGCCCGAGATCACCTCGCGCGCGGCGAGCGCCGTCAGCGTCACCAGCACCAGCACGAAGGCGACGAGGCCGGGGACGATGCGCCGGCGAAACCGCCCGAGCAGCGGGAAGGGACGGTCGTCGACGATCAAGATGCCTCCGCGCGCGGCAAGCCGCTTCGCGTCAGGCCGGCAGGGTCCAGAACTCCTCGGTCGCCACCAGCTTCGCCACCGCCTCGGCGGCGGCGTCGAGCAGGCGCTCGCCCTTTTCCGCGGTCGCGGCGCGCGGGTCGCCGATCGCGCCGTGGCTGGTGCGCGACTTGAAGGAGCGATAGCGCACGGCCGCCTCGGTGCCGACGGCGTCCTTGAGCTCGCGGCCGGTCGGGCCGACGGCGCCTTGCGCGCGCGCCATGTCGACCAGGTCGGGCGCGAGCGCCAGCAGCATCGAGGTCTCGGCCTCGCAGGCATGGCGCACGTTGGCCTGGCGCTCCAGGATCTTGCCGAAGGCGTCGGCCGCGAGCAGCCAGTAGGACGTCGTCGCGATCGGCGCGTCGAACTCGATGGCGAAGTCGTTGACGATGGCGGTCAGCGCCGCGATGTTGCCGCCGTGGCCGTTGAGCAGCAGCACGCGGCGGAACCCGTCCTTGAGGATCGAGCGCACCAGGCAGCGCAGCAGCGCGTGGAAGGTGGCGAGATCGAGCGACAGCGTGCCGCCCAGGCTCAGGTGATGCTCCGCGAGCCCGCTCCAGACCGTGGGCGCGACCACGACCGGCGTCCGCTGGGCGGCGCGCCGCGCGGCGCGGTGGGCGACCTCGCCGGCGAGCAGCGCGTCGACCTGGGTCGGCAGGTGCGGCCCGTGCTGCTCGGTCGAGCCGACCGGCAGGATGACCACGGCATTGCGCGCGGCCAGCGCGTTGAGCTCGCCGGCCTTGAGCCGCCACCATTCCACCTCGTTCATCTGGACCTCCTGCTGCCGCCTTCGCGCTCGAGCAGCCGCTCGAGGAACGCGCGCGTGCGCGCCTCCGCCGGCTGGCTGAAGATCCGGCCGGGCGGCGCGCGCTCCACGATCGCGCCGCGGTCCATGAACACCACGTCGTCCGCCACGTCGCGCGCGAAGCCCATCTCGTGCGTCACCACCAGCATGGTCATGCCCTGCTCGGCCAGGCCGCGCATGGTCTTCAGCACCTCGCCGACCAGCTCGGGATCGAGCGCCGACGTTACCTCGTCGAACAGCATGATGCGCGGCTTCATGGCAAGGGCGCGGGCGATGGCGGCGCGCTGCTGCTGGCCGCCGGACAGGCGCGCGGGATGGACGTCGCGCTTGTCCTCGAGCCCGACCCGGCCGAGCAGCTCCATCGCCAGCGCCTCGGCCTCGGCCGCCGCCATGCCGCGCACGCGGCGCGGCGCCAGCGTCACGTTCTCCAGCACGGTCAGGTGCGGGAACAGGTTGAAGCTCTGGAACACCATCCCGACGTCGTGGCTGAGCCGCGCCGCGGCGGCGTCGGGCGCCGGGCCGGGCTCGTCCGCGCCCTTGGCGACGAGCGCGCCGTCGATCAGGATGCGCCCCTTCTGGATCGCCTCGAGCCGCGCGAGGCAGCGAAGAAGCGTGCTCTTGCCCGAGCCGGACGGGCCGATCACGACCATGACCTGGCCCGCATCGACGTCGAGGCTGACGCCGTCGAGGACGGTCTCGCCGCCGTAGCGCTTGACCACCCGGTCGATGACGACCAGCTTCCGCGCCTCGTTCGCCATCGCGGTCAGACCCGGCTTGCCGTCATGCGCCGCTCGAGCGCCTGGAACGCGAGCGCGATCGGGTAGGTCAGCACGAAATAGGCGACGGCGACGATCGTCAGCGTTTCCACGGGTCGGAAGGTCTCCAGCGCAATCAGCTGACCGACGCGCAGCAGCTCGGGCGTGCCGATCGCGGTCGCGAGCGCGGTTCCCTTGACCAGGTAGATCACCGTCGTGCCGGTCGCCGGCAGGACGTTGCGCAGCGCCTGCGGCAGGACGACGAAGCGCAGCGTGTCGCCGAGCCCGAGGCCCAGCACCCGCGCCGCCTGCCACTGCGTGCGGTCGACGCCGAGGATGCCGGCGCGGAAGATCTCGGCGAAGAACGCGGCGATGTTCAGGCCCAGCGCGACCGCCGCCGACCAGAACGCGTCCAGGTCGTGCCCGACCAGCGCCGGCAGGCCGTAGTAGAGCCAGACGATCTGGACCAACGGCGGCGTCGTGCGGAAGAACTCGATATAGGCATAGGCCGGCCAGTCGAGCCAGGCGAAGCCGGAGTAGCGGGCGAGCGCCAGCACGAGCCCGATGACGAGGCCCAGGGCGACGCTGACGGCGCTGAGGCCGATCGTCACGACGATGCCGTCGAGCAGATCCGGCAGATAGCCGAGAATCGGCCCGAACTGCAGATCGCCCATGGGCGCCCGCCCGCTCTCCCTTGCGCCCGCTACTCGGCGGCCTTGATCTGCTCGGCCGTCATGAACTGCTTGACCAGCGCGGCGAGCTGGCCGGAATCGCGCAGCTTCTTGGTGAAGCCGCCGATATAGTCGGCCATCTTCTTGTCGCCCTTCATGTAGGCGTAGCCGACCTTGCAGGCGCGCACGTCGAGAGGCTTGTTGTGCCCGGGGAAGATCTTGATCTTGTCGCCGAAGGCGGCGAGCGCGACCGTCGTCTGGATCGGCGTGTCGAGCACGACCGCGTCGGCGCGCCCGGCGATCACCTCCTGGATCAGGTCGGCCGAGGTCGACTGGCCGAACGCCTTGAGCGTCGCCTTGGGCGCGACCTCCTTCGCGACCGATTCCGACCACGAGCCGCCGGGCACGGCGAAGATCACCTCCGGCCGGTTGAAGGCCTCGATCGAGGTGAGGCCCTTGGTGTTGTTCGCCGCCGTGGTCAGCGTCGCGCCGATCGTGATGTAGCTCTCGCTGAAATCCACCACTTCCTTGCGCTTGTCGGTGATGCACAGCGCCGGGACGATGTCCCACTTCTTGCTCTCGATGCCGGCGACCGCGGTCGCCCACTCGGAGTTGACGACGTTGAGCTTGACGCCGAGATCGGCGGCCATGCGCTTCATGACCTCGACGTCCATGCCGACGTATTCGCCGTTCGGCCGGCGCGAGATCAGCGGCCGGTACAGCACGCCGGCCACGCGCAGCTCGCCGCGCTGCTTGATGTCGTCCAGCACGCTCTGCGCCGCGCCCGGCGACGGCACCGACGTCACGAGCAGGGCGGACGCGGCCGCCGTCAGAACCAAGAACCTGTTCATCTCACCAGTCTCCCTCGTTGTGCGGGCTTGGCCCGCGGTTGCCGGCGGCCGCTTCCCCTCAAGAGCCGCACCGCCTAGTCGCTGCGGAACGCCAGGCTGCTTTGCCGCTCGAGCGCGGCGGCCAGCAGCACCAGCGGCCAGGTCAACACGAAGTAGATGAACGCGACCAAGGTCAGCACCTCGATCGGCCGGAAGGTCTCGGAGGCCAGGATCCAGCCCCGGTTCATGATCTCGGGCATGGCGATCACGGCGGCCAGCGACGACTGCTTGAGGAGGCTGACCAGCGTGTTGCAGGACGGCGCCAGGATCAGCCGCAGCGTCTGCGGCAGCACGACCCACCACAGGCGCTGCCAGGGCGAAAGGCCCAGCACCTGGCTCGCGTCCCACTGGCCGCGCGGCACGGCCAGGATGCCGCCGCGGAAGATCTCGGCCATCTGCGCGCTGGTGCTGCAGGCCAGCGCGCCGGCCACCACCGTGAAGGCGTCGAGCTTGATCCCGGCGATCACGGGCAGCGCGTAGTAGGCCCAGACGATGTGCATCAGCGGCGGCGTGGTGCGGAAGAACTCGATCCAGGCGAGCGCGCCCTGCGACAGGCCGGGAACGCGGGCGATCCGCGTCATCGCGATCGGCAGCGCGGCGAGGGTGCCGACGGCGAAGGCCGCCAGCGTCAGCGCGAGCGTGAGCGGTACGCCCAGCAGCAGGAGGGGGAAGTCGCCGATGACCGCATCCAGGCGAAACATCGCGACTCCTCCCGGCCTGCCTAGCGCCGCGGGCGCCGGGGTCGTGCGCCCGCTGCGGCCGCGGCAGCGGCATCCGCGCGCGCACGCGCCGCGCGTTCGCGCGCGTCGATCTCGGCCAGCGCGATCGGGCCGACCTGGAAATGGAACCGGATGGCGCGGTCGGCCGCCTGGACGCTTCGGGCGGCGACGGCGTCATGGATGCGCCGGTGCGCTTCCCAGGTCTGGCGGCAGGTTTCGCGGCTGAAGCGATGCCCGGCGCCTTCCGTGCGCACGTCCAGGAGCGGCGCCAGCAGGTCCTCGAGCACGGCGTTGTGCGCGGCATGGGCAAGGGCGAGGTGGAACTCGCGATTGAGCGCCCAGCTCGTCTCGTAGTCCGGCGGCAGCGGATCGGCGCGCGCGAGGATCGCGCCCATGGCGGCGAGGTCGGCTCGGGTCGCCCGCTCCGCCGCCAGGCGGATGATCTGGCCTTCCAGCAGCCGGCGCGCCTCCCACAGGTCGCGGATGCCGATGCGCTGCATGGCGAGGTTGAACATGGTCGGGTCGTAGATCAGCGGCATCCAGCGGAACGGCCGCACCACCGTGCCGCTGCCGTGGCTCGCCTCGACCACGTTGAGCGCGGCGAGGCGCTGCACCGCCTCGCGGATCACGGCGAGCCCGACGCCCATCGACTGCGCCAGGTCGCGCTGCGACGGCAGCCGGTGGCCGGGCGCCAGCTCGCCGGTGGCGATGCGCGCCAGGATCATCTGCGCCACCTGGTCGGGCAGCGTCTGCACGACCGGGCTCGGCCACGCTTTCGTCATTGCGCCCCCTCCCGCCGGTGATAAAGTCTTAAAGAGTTCGGAACACCCGGTCAATCCGGGAAACCAGGGGAGCGCCATGAAGATCACCAAGGTTCGCACGGTGCCGGTGTGGGGTCGCCGCCGCCGGCCGTTCGGCACGGTGACGCGCACGGCCCTGGGTGCCGCCGCGATCTCGGACTACACGATCGTCTTCGTCGACACCGACGCCGGCATCACCGGCCTGGGCGAGGTGTGCTCGGTGTTCAAGCGGCGCGGCGCGCTGCTGCGCTCGGACGTCGACATGGCGCTGGCGCCGGCGGTGACCGGCGAGGACCCGTTCCGCATCGCCCATCTGGTACGCAAGATGGACCAGGCGCTCGACGGCGTGGAAGAGGCCAAGGCCGGCATCGAGATGGCGCTGTGGGACATCGTCGGCAAGGCCCTGAAGACGCCGGTCTACAACCTGCTGGGCGGCAAGGTGCGCGAGCGCATCCCGCTCAGCTATTCGATCCCCTTCGGCACGCCCGAGCAGATGGCCGCCTTCGCCGTGGAGCGCGTCAAGGCGGGACACCGGACCATCAAGGTCAAGGTCGGCAGCGAGGACGGGCCGCGCGACATCGCCGCGGTCAAGGCGATCCGGGCCGCGATCGGGCCGGACGTCAAGCTCAGGGTCGACGGCAACATGGGCTGGCCGACCGCGAAGCACGCCATCCGCATGATCCGCGCCATGGAGCCGTGGGACATCGAGCTGGTCGAGCAGCCGCTGCCGGCGCACGACCTCGACGGCATGGCCGAGGTCCGCCGCAGCATCGGCGTCCCGCTGATGGCGGACGAGAGCATCCGCAACCCGCTGAGCGCGATGGAGGTGATCCGCCGCGGCGCCGCCGACATCGCCAACGTCTACGTGACCGAGGCGGGCGGCCTGCTCAACGCCATGAAGATCTTCGCGATGTGCGAGGTCGCCGGCATGCCCTGCATGATCGGCAGCATGCCGGAGTTCGGCATCGGCACCGCGGCGCAGATCCATCTCGGCGTGGCGATGACCAACCTCGGGCCCGACAGCGACACCTGCGGCGTGCTCTATCACGAGGAGGACCTGCTGGCGACGCCGCTCCGGATCGAGGACGGATTTTCCTATCCGCCGGAAGGCCCCGGTCTCGGCGTCGAGATAGACCGGAAGGTGTTCGAGCGCTGGCAGCGGAGCCCGCCGGCCGACGCCGCGGAGTGAGGGGAGACGATGGCAGCATGACCGCGCCCCAGACCTGCGACCTGATCGTCCGCAACGCCTGCGTGCTCGCGATGGACGCCGCGCGGTCGGTTCACCCGTCCGGCGCCGTCGCCGTGCGCGGCCACACCATCGCCGCGGTCGGGCCGGAGGCCGACGTGCTCGCCGCGTGGCGGGCGGTGCGCGTGATCGACGCCGCCGGCGCCGTCGTCCATCCCGGGTTCGTCGACGCCCATCTGCACGTCAACGCGCAGACCTGCCGCGGCTACTTCCGCGGCGACGCGAGCAAGGGCGGCGGCGGCGGGCCGAGCTACGCCGACTGGAAGGCGGCGCTGACGCCCGAGGACGAGCAGGCGGCGGCCGCGCTCGCCTCGGTCGAGATGCTGCGCCACGGCATCACCGCCTTCGTCGAGCCGGGCAGCGCCTTCGATCCCGACGCCGTCGCCGCGGCGACGCAGGCGGTCGGCGTGCGCTGCACGCTGGCCGATCCCTATCTGTGGGACGACACCGAGACGATGAAGACCATTCCGGGCCTCTTGAGCCCGAGCCTCGCCAGGCGCGTGCCGCCCGAACGCGACCGCTGCTTCAAGCTGCTCGGCGGCCAGCTCCACCGCAATCGCGACAAGGACGGCATCACCCACGGCCATGTGGCGCTCTACGGCGAGGGCACGGCGTCGGACGAGCTGCTGCGCGCCGCGAAGGCGCTGGCCGACCGCGAGGGCGTCGTCTTCAACAGCCATATCGGCTTCGACATCGACCTGGCCGAGGCGATGGAGAAGCGCTGGCGCAAGCCGCGCTTCGTGCACCTGGCCGAGCTCGGCGTGCTCGGGCGGAACGCCACCTTCGTCCACATGAACCTGATCCGCGACGAGGAGGTCGAGCCGATCCTCGCGTCCGGCGCCAGCAGCGTGTGGTGCCCGTTCGCCTACGCGTCCCGCGCCACGGTGCTGCGCCGCCCGACGCGCCTGCCCGAGATGAAGCGCAAGGGCGCCACGGTCGCGCTCGGCACCGATTCCGCGCGCCAGAGCTCGGCCGGCGACGCCGGGTTCCTCGCCTTCGTCATGTCGGCGGAGGTCGGCCAGACGCTGGCGGCCGAGGAAGTGCTGGAGATGCAGACGCTGGGCAGCGCGCGCGCCGCCGGGCTGGACGGCCTCGTCGGCAGCATCGAGCCGGGCAAGCGCGCCGACATCGTCGTGCGCTCCTCCCGTCTCGCCGAGCTCGGCCCCTGCATCGACCCGGTGCACCAGCTGATCGCGGTCGGCCACGGCGCCACCGCCGACACCGTCCTGGTCAACGGCCGCATCGTCATGCGCGGCGGCCGTCCGACCCTGGTCGACGAGGGCGCCGTGATGGCCGCGGCGCGGGCGTCGGCCCGGGGCGTCGCCGAGCGGCTGGACATCAAGCCGCCCGGCATGTGGGTCGGCAGGGCCTGATCGCGCGGCCCGTCCCGACGAACCGCTAGATTCCCGCCGGCCGCCGGTCCTTCCACGGCTGGGCCTGCTCCAGTTGCGCTGCCAGGCGCAGCAGCAGCGCCTCGTTGCCGAAGGCCGCGCCGAACTGGACGCCGACCGGCAGCCCGTCCGCCGTCCAGTGCAGCGGCAGCGTGATCGCCGGGCAGCCGGAGATGTTGTAGATCGGCGTGAACGGCAGCTCGGACGCCAGCTCCGCGGCGTAGGACTCGACGTCGGGGTTCTGCATCGAGCAGCGCCCGAGCGGCAAGGGCGGGTTGGCCAGCACCGGCGACAGCAGCACGTCGAAGCGCTGGTACATCTTCGCCACCTGGCGGCCGAAGCCGTGCATCGCGACCAGCGCGCGCGCGTAGTCCGCGGCCGGCAGCCTGCGCCCGCGCTCGGCCGCGGCGAAGGTCAACGGCTCCACGTCCTCGCGCTTGGCCTCGCGGCCGACCGCCTTGGCGCGCATGGCAAGCGCGTTGGCGACGTTGGCGGCGACGATGGTCCACATGGTCTCGCGGAAGGCCGGGAAGTCGTAGGCGAACTCGGTCTCCTCGACCGCGTGGCCCAGATCGGCGCAGCGCTTGGCCGCGCCGACCGCCGCGGCGACGCAGTCGCGATGCGGCCGCGACCCGTCCGGCCCCGCCGTCACCAGGCCGATCTTCAGGCGGCCCGGGTCGGCGCCGACTTCCTTCAGGAACGGCCGCGCGGGCGGCGGGGCGCAGTAGGGGTCGCCGGCCGCGGCTCCGTGCGTCGCGTCGAGCAGCGCGGCGGTGTCGCGCACGCTGATCGACACGCAATGCGCGGTCGCCATGCCGCTCCAGCCCTCGCCCACGTCGGGGCCGGCCGGGTTGCGCGCGCGGGTCGGCTTCAGGCCGACGAGGCCGCAATTCGCCGCCGGGATGCGGATCGAGCCGCCGCCGTCGGTCGCGTGCGCCATCGGCACGATGCGCGCCGCCACCGCGGCCGCGGCGCCGCCCGACGAGCCGCCGGCGCTGTGCGCGCGGTTCCACGGGTTGTGGCAGGGGCCGAGCGCGGCCGGCTCGGTGGTCATGGTGAGGCCGAGCTCGGGCGTGTTGGTGCGTCCGATCATCACCAGCCCCGCCGCCTTGTAGCGCTCGACCAGCGTGGTGTCGTGGTCGGGCACGAAGCCGCGCCAGTACCGGCTGCCGTTGGTCACCGGGTGGCCGGCGTCGAGCGCGTAGAGGTCCTTGAGCAGGAACGGCACGCCGGAGAACGGGCCGGGCCCGGGGCCGGCAGCCACGGCCTTGCGCGCGTCGTCGTCCATCCGGTGGACGATCGCGTTGAGCGACGGGTTGCGCGCCTCGACCCGCTCCAGCGCCGCGTCCAGAACCTCCGCGGGCTTCACCTGCTTGCGCGCGATCAGGTCCGCCAGCCCTGTCGCGTCGTATTGCTCGTACTCGCGGAACGCCGCCATTCGATCCCCCCGCATGGTGCGCGTCCGACAGCATCGCATGCGGCCGCCCCGATGGTCCATTGGCGCGGTCCGTCCGGGTCGTCGCGCCGCCCGCGCCGCGCGCGCCGCCGCGATGGGCAGTTGCCGCGTTCGATGGCGTTGCCTTCCATCGCCGCCGGACGCCGTTTGCACGTTCGATCCCGGGCCGGCGCTCGCCGAGGATTTCCGGCTCGCGCTGCGGCTTCGCCATCGCGGCGCCGGGGAGCAGGTATCGGAACGCACCGTCGAGCTGCAAAGCATCCACGGACGGGCGATGTCGGAACCGCACTATCTCTACGGGTTCCGCTCGCCGCGCGACGAGTTCCCCGTCCGCCCTGGACTCGGCTGCATGACCTGGCCGGCGGGGGCTGCTCGAGCCAGCAGGCCTCGCCAAGCGCCTCGTCGGCAATTGCCGTCCGGGCTTTTTGCGTTGCAGAACACCCCCGACTTTGCGAAGATTACCGAAAGTTGTTGCCCCCGCATGAGCGTCTTGCATCAAACGCGGTGCTTGTCTGCTCAACCGCAGGTAAGCTTCTGACAAGGCAGGGCGGGGAGGGTCCGTATGAACCGGCTCCTGGTGATCGACGACGATCCCGAGATTGCCCGCTTCATCGCGCGAGCGGCGACGACCGTCGGCTTCAAGTCCCAGCAAACGCACGATCCGCAGCAGTTCCTCGCGATCGTGGCGAACTGGCGGCCTTCCGTCCTTGTCATCGATCTCGTGATGCCGGATGTCGACGGCATCCAATTGCTGCAGGAGCTTGCGCACATCCGTACGCAGGCCGAGATTCTCCTGGTGTCCGGCATGGACGGTCGCACCCTCGAGTCGGCGCGCCGGCTGGGCGAGGGCCGCGGCCTGAGGATCGCCGGCATCATGAGCAAGCCGATGCGGCTCGAGGATCTCAAGGCCGCACTCCAGCCGCTGTTCCGGCACGGCGACGCCGTCACCGGCGAGACGTTGCGGGCGGCCATCGACGCGGGAAGCTTGTATCTGGAATATCAGCCGAAGCTCAGCCTCGCCACGCTCGGGCTGGTGGGCGTGGAGGCGCTCGCGCGCTGGCAGCTGCTCTCGGGCCGGGCGGTGCCGCCCGACGTCTTCGTGCCGCTCGCCGAACGCGAGGGGCTGATCGACTCCCTGACCGACCATGTCATCCGGGCGGCCGTCCGGCAGGCAGTGTCGTGGCAGCGGCAGGGTTTCGCGGTTCCGGTCACGGTCGCGGTCAATACTTCCGCGCTCAACCTGCGGCTGCGCGACCTGCCGGACCGGCTGGCCGAACTCTGTCGCGAGGCGGGACTGCCGACGGAACGGCTCATCCTGGAGATGACCGAGACCGCGACGATGCAGGACCCGATCCAGATGGCGGAGGTCCTGACGCGGCTGAGGCTCCGGGGCTTCGGGCTTTCGCTGGACGATTTCGGTACCGGCTACTCGTCGATGCTGCAGTTGGTGCGGCTGCCGTTCACCGAGATCAAGATCGACCGGTCCTTCGTCGGCGAGACCGTCGACCTCGGCCGCAGCCTCGGCCTGAAGGTCACGGCCGAGGGCATCGAGACGCAGGCCGCCTGCGACATGCTGCGTTCCTATGGCTGCGATCACGGCCAGGGCTACCTCTTCTCCGCCGCCGCGCCGCCCGATGCGATCCCGAAGCTGGCCTGGACCGGCGTGCGGTCGGAGAGTGGGACGGTCACGCCGGCGACCGCGGTCAGGCGCGAGGCCGATGGAGGCGAACGGTCGTGACGATCCGTTGGGCCGGATCACGATGCCGCCGTCCGGCGTTGCGCATCGGCGCGGCGCGACGTCCGGCCCGGGAATGACCGCGCGCCCCGGAAGCTGGGCCCGTTCCGCGGTGGAATGGCTCACGTCGTCCTGGCACCGCCTGATCCTGGGAGTCACGGTCCTCTATATCCTCGCGACGGGGGCGTTCCTCGCAGTTGCCCTGACCTTCCTGCGCTCCGAAGCCGTCGACTCGGGCGAGCGAATGCTGCGCGCGCTGGCGCGCGTCGCCGCGGACCAGTCCGAGCGATCGCTGCAGAACACCGGTCAGGTCCTGCTCATGATCAGGAGCATGCTGGTGCGGCACGGAGCCACCGAGGCGGCGAGCGACCCCGCGACGCAGCAGGCGATCCGCGACCTGCTGGTCGACCGGCCGTTTCTCCGGTCGTTCTGGATCCTGAATGCCGAGGGTCGCATCGTCTTCAACTCGAGCGGGCGGTACGAGGGACGCGACGTGTCGCATCGCCCCTTTTTCCGCCACCACGTCGAGCAGCCGGACAGCGACTTCGGCATCCACCTGCCGGTGCGCAGCCCGGACACCGGCGAGTGGTACATGACCTTGTCGCGGCCCCTGCGCGATGCGGATGGCAGGCCGGCCGGCGTCATCATCGCGACGCTGCAGCGCACCTATTTCGACCGCGTCTGGAGCATCCGCGAGATCGGCGACACGACGTCGGTCGCGCTGTTCCACACCAGCGGACGGATGATGATGCGCAGCCCCTACGTCGAATCCGCGATGGGCAAGTCGTTCGCGGATACCTCGCTGTTCCGGAAGCTGTTGCGGGAAAGTTCCGCGGGAACCTACCAGAACGGCGGCATCGTGGACGGGCTGCCGCGGCTTCTGAGCTACCGCAGGCTCAACCTCTATCCGAACCTCGTCGTCGTCGTCGGACAGACGGTCGGGCAGATCGTCGCGCCGTGGCGGCGCCAGGCCTGGATCGCCTCCCTGTCCTGGGCCATCAGCTCCGCCGCCGCGATCGGCGGCGTACTCGCGTTGCTGCGGATCCTGCGGTCCAGCGAGCGGCGGCTGGAGCGGGTGCGCGCGACCAACCAGCGCATCTTCGACACCTCGGTCGACCTGATCCTGGTTTCCGATCGCAAGGGCAACATCGTCCAGGTCAGTCCGAGCGCGTTCGCGATCCTCGGCTACCACCCGGAGGAGATGGAGGGGCACAACGCGATCGAGTTCGTGCATCCCGCCGACCTGGAAGGCACGCGCAACGAGATGCGGGCGGCGCGCCGCCTGCGGTCGCTTCGCCGCTTCGATTGCCGCTACATCGCCAAGGACGGCCGCCCCGTCGTGATGTCGTGGGCCGGCCAATGGTCGGAAGCGGACGGGCAGCACTATTTCATTGGGCGCGACGTCACCGAGCGCCTGTCATTGGAGCAGCAGCTGCGCCAGGCGCAGAAGATGGAGGCGATCGGCCAGCTGACGGGCGGGATCGCCCACGACTTCAACAACCTGCTCACCGTCGTCCTCGGCAACGCCGAGCTGCTGAGTGACACGCTGGCGCGCGATCCCGAGCGCAAGGAGCTTGCCGACCTGGTCGTGACCGCCGCGCTGCGCGGCTCCGACCTCACGCGGAGCCTGCTCGCCTTCGCCCGCAAGCAGCCGCTCGATCCGAAGGTGATCGACGTCAACGAGCTGGTCGCCGGGACGGAGGGCCTGCTTCGGCGCATGATCGGTGAGCAGATCCACGTCGAGCGCAAGCTGGCCGCGGGGATCTGGCCGACGATGGTGGACGCCTCGCAGCTCGAGACGGCGCTTCTCAATCTGGCGGTCAATGCGCGCGACGCCATGCCGGACGGCGGCCGCCTGTCGATCGAGACGGCGAACGTCGAGCTGGACGAGGACTATGCCCGCCACAACCCCGGCGCCAACGCCGGCGCCTATGTCATGCTGGCGGTCGGCGATACGGGCACGGGCATGCCGCCGGAGGTGGCCGCGCGCGCGTTCGAGCCGTTCTTCACGACGAAGGGAGTCGGCAAGGGCACCGGCCTCGGCTTGAGCATGGTCTACGGCTTCATCAAGCAGTCGAACGGCCACATCAAGGTCTACTCCGAACTGGGCTACGGCACGACCGTCAAGATGTACCTGCCGCGAGCTTCGGAATCCGAGGGCGCGGAAGAAGATGGTTCGGGCGATGCCGCCCTCGTCGGCGGGCACGAAACCGTTCTCGTGGTCGAGGACGACGGCATGGTCCGCGCCTACGCCCTGCGCCAGCTCCAGAGCCTTGGGTATCGCGTGATCGAAGCGTGCAACGGCTCCGATGCGCTCGAGCGCCTGCGGGAAACGGGCCGCGTGGACCTGCTGTTCACCGATGTGGTGATGCCGGGCGGCCTGAACGGCCGGCAGCTTGCCGCCGAGGTTCGCCGGATACTTCCGGACGTCAAGGTGCTCTATACCTCGGGCTACACGGAGAATGCCATCGTCCACCAGGGACGGCTCGATCCCGGAGTCGAGCTGCTCAACAAGCCCTATCGCCGCGCCGACCTGGCGCGCAAGCTGCGCAAGGTGCTGGACGCGCCCGCTCGGCCGCCGGACGAAGCGTCGCGCGAGGCGCGCGGCGCTTCCGAAGGCTGAGCCGTCTATTCCTGCCCACTATGACCGGGTGTCGACACCCAGCTCGAGCGCGAGCCGATCCAGGGGATCGTCGTCCATGTGCAGCCTGTCTTGGTCCAGAAAACGCAGCATCACGTCGGCCACCTCGCCGTCGTAGATCATGGCGCGTCCCTTCTTCAGTTCGGTTTGCACGGCGTCGCGTGGGAGCGCCGCGCGATAGGGGCGGTGCGACAACATCGACTCGACGACATCCGCCACCGCCAGGATTCGCGCTTCCATCAGGATCTGGTCGCCCTTGAGGCCGGCGGGATAGCCGCTCCCGTCCAGGCGCTCGTGGTGCTGCACGATGATCTGGGCCAGGGGCCAGGGAAAGCTGATCCGCTTGAGCGCGTCGTATGCGACGGTGCTGTGGCGCTGGACGAGAGCGAGCTCGTGCGCGGTCAACTTTCCCGCTTTCGTCAGGATGTCGCTGGGAACGCCGATCTTGCCGATGTCGTGCACCTCGGCCGCCAGGCGGAGGCCCTCGGTCCGGCTCGGCGGCAGCCCCAGTTCGCGGGCGATGGCGGTGCTCAGCGACGCGACGCGGCGCTGGTGGCCGGCCGTGTAGGGATCGCGGTCGCCGCCGAGCTCGGCAATGGCGCGGATGACCAGCTCGTAGTTGGCGGCCATGCCCTGGTACTGCTGCAGCGTCAGTTGATCCGCGCGGCGCCGGTCGGTCATGTCGCTGATCGCGCCCTGATAGCCGACCGACCTGCCGTCCGTATCCCGCAGCGGTGTCGCGCGGTCCCACACCCAGCGCAGATTACCCGCCGGCGTGCCGATGCGGTAGGTCAGATCGAAGCTGTGCCCCGCCGCACGGGCCACGGCCATCGCCGAGAAGACCTTCTCCGGCTCGGGTTCCACGATCTTGATGCCCGGCCAGCGGTCGCGCGGGCCCAGCAGCTCGGCGGGATCGACGTCGAAGAGTTTGCGGGCGCGTTCGCTGATGAAGGTCACGTCGAGGTCGGCCGTCGCGCCGAGGCGATAGACGACGTCGCCGATCTGGCGGAACATCTCCGCCTTCTCGTGCTGCTCTCGGGCCAGGCGCTGAAGCTGCTCCCGCAGCGTGGAGGCCATTTCGTCGAACGCGCTGCTGAACTCGCCCAGCTCGCCCGCCGGATAGGGCGGGCCGACGCGGGCGGTCAGGTCGCCGTCGGCCACGGCGCGGGCGGCCCGGCGCAGCCGCCGCAACGGCCCGACGATCCACGCCTTCGCGGCGAGGATGGTGGTGGCGGAGATCAGCAGAACGAGGCTTGCCAGTGCGGCGAGGATCATCGGCAGATTCGCCGGGCCGACGACCCGGACTGCGGCGACGTCGAACGCCACGGCATAGGTGAGGCCGCCGGGATGGGCGTCGCTGCTCCGCGCGACCGCGAGGAACAGGGAACGGCCGTTCCCGCCGCGAACGATCCGCGCGCCGCCGCCAGGTCCCGCCGCCGCCTCCCGGAGGCGCGCGGCCAGATCGCCGTCGATGCCCGCACCGGCCGCGTTCTGCGCGACGGTGTTGCCTTGCGCGTCGAGCACCGCGACGACCGCATCCGTCGGCACCGGCATGTGCCGCAGGAACTCCCGGAGGTAGGCGACGTCCAGGCCGAGCATGGCGACGACGGCCGCGCCGCCGAGGCGCGGTCCGGATGCGAGGCCGAGGTGAAGGGTCGGGCGGCCGGTGACAAGGCCGTTCGCCATGTCGCCGATGGCCATCCCGTCCGACGCGGCGGCTCGCCGGAACCAGGCCCGGTCGGCGACGCGCAGCGGTCCGGCCGTCGCCGGCGCACTGCAGACGACAGTGCCGCTATGATCCGCGACCGCGAACGTCGTGTAGCGGGCGAAGCTCGACAGCATCGTCGTGAGGACCCGCTGGCACTCGGCGAGATCGCCGTCGCGGACCGAGGGAAACGACGCGATCGCCTTCAGCAGGTCCTCGCCGCCCTTGAGCAGGCCGTCGACCTGGCCGGCAACCCAATTGGCGATGCGGTCGGCGCGCACGCCGACGTCCGCGACGATCGCCTGCTGACGCCGATGCTCGTAGGCGGCCAATGCGATCATGAGCGGCAGCGCGGCGATGATGACGACACCGGCAAGCCGGACGGGTATCCCGACGAGCCAACCCGTACCTGAGTGGTGCACGAAATCGCCCCTAACGCGTTAATGGTTATTTTATTGCGTGCATCGGTGGAATGCAACCTCGTTCGCCTGGATCGTATCGCTGTCGGGGGCGGTCCCCGGCGCTGCTGAAACCGGGCTGCTGGGCAAGGATCGGCAATCGGCTCAAGCGCAGCCGCGTCCCGCCGGTCATGCCTGAGCTCGGCCGCGTCGCGTCGCCGCGCGAATCCCGCGAGGGCATGCGAGGGGAGCGAGGGATGAGCCTATCGGATCCGTCGGCGCGCCGGAGCGGGTGGCATTCTTCGCCTGGTGCGAGCGCGACCTCGCGGTGGAACGTCTCGGGCGACAAGCGGTCGAGCGTGGAGAATCGCAGCCGCGGGAGAGCCTCGATATGGCGCGGGTCATCGCCGTCACGGCCGAGGTTCGCAAGGTGCCGCGTGATCTGTCGTGGTACGGCGCCTTTCGCGGCGGCCGCTCGGCGGCAGTTGCCGATGGGCAGTTGCCGCGTTGCGGCTGGCCCGGCGATTGGCCATACTCGTTCGACGCAACCGAAACTCGGGGGAGTCGGATGTCGAAGCGCGCTTTCTTCCTTGCGACGGCGATCCTGGCCGCTGCCAGTGTGCCGGCAGATGCGCAGACCACGCTGCGCAACGTGATGCATTCGGATCTGAAGATCCTCGATCCGATCTGGACCACGGCCTACATCGTCCGCAACCACGGCTACATGGTCTACGACACGCTTTTCGCGATGGACGAGAAGTTCGCGGTCAAGCCGCAGATGGTGGAGAAATACGAGGTCAGCGCCGACAAGCTGACCTACACCTTCGCCTTGCGCGACGGGCTTTCGTGGCACGACGGCAAGCCGGTGACGGCCGAGGACTGCGTCGCCTCGATCAAGCGCTGGGGCGCCAAGGACTCGATGGGCCAGAAGCTGCTCGGCGTCACCGCCAGCCTCGATCCCGTCGACGCCAAGACCTTCAAGCTGGTGCTGAAGGAGCCCTACGGCCTGGTGCTGCAGTCGCTCGGCAAGCCCAGCTCCAACGTGCCGTTCATGATGCCGAAGCGGGTGGCCGAGACCGACCCGAACAAGCAGATCGAGGACAACACCGGCTCGGGACCCTTCATCTTCAAGAAGGACGAGTGGAAGCCGGGCGACAAGACCGTCTACGTCAAGTTCGCCCAGTACAAGCCGCGCTCCGAGCCGGCCTCGGGCCTCGCCGGCGGCAAGATCGCCAAGGTCGACCGCGTCGAGTGGCTGGCGATCCCCGATCACCAGACCGCGGTCAACGCGCTCATCGCCGGCGAGATCGACTACATGGAGGCGCCGCCGCACGACCTGCTGCCGGTGCTCAAGAAGGAGAAGTCGATCGCGCTGGTCGACTGGAATCCGCTCGGCAACCAGTACACCTTCCGCTTCAACTGGCTGCACAAGCCGTTCGACAACCCGAAGATCCGCCACGCCGTCATCACCGCGTTCAACCAGGAGGATTTCCTCAAGGCGGTGATCGGCGACCCGGCCTACTACAAGGTCTGCAAGGCGCTGTTCCCCTGCGGCACGCCGCTGGAAAGCACGGCGGGCATGCAGGGCCTGCTCGACTCGAACTTCGCCAAGGCCAAGGAGGAGCTGAAGGCGGCCGGTTACGACGGGACGCCGGTCGTGCTGATGCATTCGACCGATCTCGTCGTGCTGGCCAACCTGGCGCCGGTCGCCGCCGACCTGATGCGCAAGGCCGGGTTCAATGTCGACATGCAGTCGATGGACTGGCAGACGCTGGTGGCCCGCCGCACGAAGAAGGAGCCGCCGGGCCAGGGCGGCTGGAACGCCTTCCTGACGTCCTGGGTCGCCGCCGACATCCTCAACCCGGTAATGGCCGGGTTCCTCAACTCCGCCTGCGACAAGGCCATGTTCGGCTGGCCGTGCGACGAGAAGGTGGAGCGGCTGCGCGACGCCTTCGCCAAGGAGTCCGACCCGGCCAAGCAGAAGGCGCTCGCCGAGCAGGTGCAGGCGCGCGCCATGGAGGTGGGCACGCATATCCATCTCGGCCAATGGTTCCAGCCCGCGGCCATCCGCAAGGAGGCGGTCTCCGGCCTCCTGACCTCGCCGGCGCCGGTGTTCTGGAACGTCGCGAAGAAGTGACGGCCCGCGACCGTTCTTGAGCCGCCGGGCGAAGCAATGCTCGCCTTCATCGCCCGGCGGCTCCTCGCCACCATTCCAGTCCTCGCCATGGTGGCGGTGTTCGTGTTCCTGATGCTCCGGCTCACGCCGGGCGATCCGGCGGCGATCATCGCCGGCGACAACGCCAACGCGCAGCAGGTGGCGGCGATCCGCACCGGGCTCGGCCTCGACCGGCCGCTGGTCGAGCAGTTCGCGATCTGGATCGGCCGCATGCTGCAGGGCGACTTCGGCGAGTCCTATTTCTTCAAGCGCACGGTCGCCTCGCTGATCGCGCAGCGCCTCGAGCCGACCATCGCGCTCGCCGCCGTGACCATCCTCTTGTCGGTGCTCGTCGCCGTGCCGCTCGGCGTGCTCGCGGCCTACCGGCACGACAGCTGGATCGACCGCGGCGTCATGGCGCTGTCGGTCGCCGGGTTCTCGATCCCGGTCTTCGTGATCGGCTACGTGCTGATCTACGTCTTCGCCATCCAGCTCGGCTGGCTGCCGGTCCAGGGCTACCGCTCGATAGCGGGCGGATTCGCGGGCTTCATCGAGCGGCTGATCCTGCCCGCCTGCACGCTGTCGGTCATCTACATCGCGCTGATCGCGCGCATCACCCGCGCCTCGATGCTCGACGTCATGAACGAGGACTATATCCGCACCGCGCGCGCCAAGGGCCTGACCGAGGGCCGGATCCTCGTGCGCCACGCGCTGCGCACGGCGGCGGTGCCGATCGTCACCGTGATCGGCATCGGCATCGCGCTCCTGATCGGCGGCGTGGTGGTGACCGAGAGCGTCTACGGCATTCCCGGCCTCGGGCGGCTCACGGTCGACGCGGTGCTGGCGCGCGACTATCCCACGATCCAGGCCGTGATCCTGCTGTTCTCGTTCGTCTACGTGCTGATCAACCTGGCGATCGACCTGATCTACGTCTTCCTCGACCCGAGGATCCGCTATTGACCGCGCTGGAGCAGGGCACGGCGCCGCTCGACGCTCCCGTGACGCCGGCGCGCCCGTCGACCTTCGCGCGGCTGGCGAAAAGCCCGTCGGTGCTGTTCGGCGGCGTCATCCTCGCCGCGATGCTGCTGGTGGCCCTGCTGGCGCCGGTCATGGGCACGGCCAATCCGGCCGCGATCGACCCGACCTCGCGCAACAAGTACCCGGGCGCCGAGCTGAGTCAGCGCGACGCCGACGGCAACCGCATCACCCGCACCGCCTGGATGGGCACCGACAGCCTAGGGCGCGACGTCTACAGCCGCGTGATCTACGGCACGCGCGTGTCGCTGGCGGTCGGCGTGGCGGCGACGGCGGTCAGCGTCGCCATCGGACTCTCCATCGGGCTCGTCGCCGGCTATGTGCGATGGCTCGACGCCGTGGTGATGCGCTTCATGGACGGCATGATGGCGATCCCCGGCATCCTCTTGGCGATCGCGCTGGTGAGCCTGTGGGGCGCGGGGCTCGCGACCGTGATCCTCGCCGTCGCCGTGCCCGAGATCCCGCGCGTCGTGCGCCTGGTGCGCGCGCTGGTCTTGAGCATCCGCGAGGAGCCCTATGTCGAAGCCGCCATCTCGCTCGGCACGCCCCTGCCGCTGATCCTCGTCCGCCACGTCATGCCCAACACGATCGCGCCCTTGATCGTGCAGGCCACCTTCATCTGCGCGTCCGCCGTGCTGGTCGAGGCGCTGCTCAGCTTCCTCGGCATCGGCATCCCGCCCGAGATCCCGACCTGGGGCAACATCATGGCCGAGGGCCGCGCGCTGTTCCGCCTCTACCCGCACAACATCCTGTTCCCGGGCATCTTCCTGTCGCTGACCGTGCTCGCCATCAACATCGTCGGCGACGGCCTGCGCGACACTTTGGACCCGCGCATGAGCAAGCGGGTGTGATTGATGGAAGACATTCACCACAGAGACACAGAGACGCAGAGAAAAGAGCAGAGAGGATTTTCTTGCGCGGCGCAGCCGCGCCCCGCCTTCCTTCCTTTTACCTTCGTGCCTTCGTGCCTTCATGGTTCGAAAGATCAACCACGAAGGCACGAAGGCACGAAGGAAGATAGGAAGGACTCTTACGGCCTTCGGCCGTCTGAAATCTCCCT
>JAKLKW010000035.1 GCA_023150455.1 Alphaproteobacteria bacterium
CACGATCGTGCGGTCGATCGCCGGCACCGCGCGCGCCGCCTCGATCGACCATTGGATCAGCGGCTTGCCGCCGAGCGGCCGGATGTTCTTGCGCGGGACCGATTTCGACCCGGCGCGCGCCGGCACGACGGCGATGACCCGCTTCCCCGCGATCACGTCTGCTCGCGCGTGAACTCGCGCGCGTACTCGTCGTTGGCGCGGATGAAGTCGTCGAGCCGCCCGATGTCCAGCCAGTACTCGCGCAAGGGGAACACGATCGCCTCCTGCCGCTGCGCCAGGAGCGCGTCGAACAGGCGCGGCATGTCGTAGGCGCGGCCCTTGGGGATCAGGTCGATCGCCGCCGGCTCGAGCGCGTAGATGCCGGCGTTGACCAGGAAGCGCTCCTCCGGCTTCTCGCGGATGTCGACGATGCGGTGCTGGTCGACCGTGACGACGCCGAACGGCACCTGGAACAGGAACTCGCGCACGCACATCGTCGCCATGGCGCGGTTGCGGCTGTGGAACTCCAGCAACGCGCGGAAATCGGTCTTGGTCAGGATGTCGCCGTTCATCACCACGACCGGCCGGGTCGGGCGGTCCGGCAGCAGGGTCAGCGCGCCGGCGGTGCCGAGCGGCTCGTCCTCGGAAAGGTAGTCGATCTCGACGTGGAAGCGCGAGCCGTCGCCGAAATGGGCGCGGATCGAATCGGCCATGTAGTTGACGGCGAAGAAGAAGCGGCGGAAGCCCTGCTCCACCAGGTTGTCGAGCATGATCTCGAGGATCGGCTTCGAGCCGATCTCGAGCATCGGCTTGGGCACTGCGTGGGTCAAAGGCTTCAGGCGCACGCCGCGCCCGCCCGCCAGGATCACCACCCAGTTGTCGCGCTCCTCGATCTGCAGCAGCTCGAGCAGCGTCTCCAGCCCGACCAGGCGCCCGGACTGGTCGACCAGCGGGATCTGGCGGTACTGCTCGCGCCGCATCAGCGCCAACAGGCGCTGGCGGTCCTCGCCCTGGCGCGCCACCACCGGCTTCGGGTTCATCACCTTGTCGACGGTCTGCTCGAGCCCGACGCCGCGCAGGAGCCCACGCCGGAAGTCGCCGTCGGTTACGACGCCCAAGAGCCGCCGCTCGGCGTCGACCACCAGCGCGATCTTGCCCTCGGACCGGTTGATGGTCTCCAGCGCCTGGGCCACGCTGGCCCCCGGCCCGATCAGGTAGTCGTCCAGCTTGGCCATGGGGTCCGCTGTCCGTGATGTCCCCGCTGCTTAGGAGCTTCGGGGCGGCGGTGTCAACAAGGGCGCAGTGACAGTGCAATGTCGTCGCAACCACAGGCGGGAGCCACCTGAGTTGCCAAAATTTGCCAAGGCTCTTATCGTCGCCCCATGAGCACGATGAACATATCCCTGCCGGAGTCGCTCAAGTCCTTCGTCGATGAGCAGGTCGAGGCGCGCGGCTACGGGACGTCGAGCGAGTACGTTCGCGAGCTGATTCGCAAGGACCAGGACCGGCAGCGGCTGCGAGACTTGTTGCTGGAAGGGGCGGCGTCCGGTGCCGGGACGCCGGCCGATGACGCCTATTTCGACCGACTGCGGAAGCGAGTTCGCCGGCCGAAGAGACCATGAGCGTCAAGCGGGTCGTCCCGCGCGCCCAAGCCGACAAGGACATCGACGAGGCGATCGACCACTACCAGCGAGAGGCCGGTGAGACGGTGGCGCTCGGCTTCGTCGATGCGCTCGAGCACGCGTACCGCCACATCGCGCGATATCCCGGCAGCGGGTCGACGCGATATGCCCATGAGCTCGAGCTTCCCGGTCTTCGGTCGTGGCCGCTCAAGCGCTACCCCTATGTGGTCTTCTTCGTCGAGCGTGACGATCACGTCGATGTCTGGCGCGTCCTGCATGCAGAGCGCGACATCCCGGCTGGGCTGCGTGAGCCAGGGGATAGCTGATCTCCCTCGGCCCCTCAGCCCACCAACCTACGTCCTCGAACGCGCCGGAAGCGCCGATGGTCCGGTTCGGCTGCAATTTCCCGCCCGATCAGCGGCCACGAATTCAGGCCGGCGCGATCAGCGCCAGCTTCGGGAAATTCGTGCGATACCGGCCCGGGTCGCGGGTCAGCAGGCGGTAGCCGGCGACGCTGGCGTGCGCGCCGATGAAGAAATCCGGCAAGGGCGCCGGTCGGTGTCCGCCGCGCCGCCGGTAGGCGGCGAACACCTTGCCGGCCAGGAACGCCGCCTCATAGGGAATGGGCTCGCGCGAGAGGTCCTGGCGCGGCAGGGCCTCCTCCAGCTCTTCGATGCGCGAGAAGCGCACCGATGCCTCGGCGTAGACGACGGGATTGATCACGAGGCGCGCGGCATCGGCCGCCTCTTCCAGAGCCCCGGACGACCACGCCGCCCAGCGTGCGTCGTTGGTGAAGATGTCGAGCAGGACGTTGCTGTCGACGAGGATGGCGGTCATGCGTCGCGCGTGAGCGCCATGATCTCGTCCGTGCTCATGGCGACGTCGCCGCGCCCGCGCAGGCGCGCCACCAGCCGCGCGCCGCGGCTTTCGCCCTTGCGCGGCGCGACGCGGCGGATGCGGACCGTCCTGCCGTCATAGTCGAATTCGACCTCGGTGTGCGGCCGCAATCCGGCGCGTTCCCGGATCTCGGCCGGGATCGTGACCTGCCCCTTCGAGGTGATGCGCATGCGTTTTTCCTACTCTTACCGATAAGAGTATTACGCACGCCGCGCCGGATCAAGCGCGGCACGCACCGTTGCCCGCGTGGCGGTTGCCACGGCCCCCCGGCCGCGCTATGACGGCGGCCGCGCCGGCATGGCTGCCCCGGGGAACCGGGCCGGCGGCGCCTCCCAACCGCTTGACGGATTTGCCTTTTGTCCACGCACGAACGGATCGCTCGCGAGGAAACCGTCGCCGGTAGCTCCGACCGCTCCTTCGGGCTGGTCTTCGCCGGGTTCTTCACGCTCCTCCTGCTGCTGAAGCTGTGGAGCGGCTGGACGACCTCCGGCTGGGTCTATCTGGGCCTGGCGCTCGCCTTCGCCGTGGCGGCGCTGACCGTCCCGTCCGTGCTCGCGCCCATGAACCGGCTCTGGCTCAAGTTCGGCCTGCTGCTGCACCGGATCATCTCGCCGCTGGTGATGGGCATGCTGTTCTACACGGTGGTCACGCCGATCGGCCTCCTGATGCGCGCGCTGGGCAAGGATCTCCTGCGCCTCAAGCGCGATCCGGCGGCTTCGTCCTACTGGATCCTGCGCGAGCCGCCCGGGCCGGCGCCCGACACGATGAAGCAGCAGTTCTGATTTCCCCCTGACGAGGTCCAGATGTCCTTCATTGCCGAGCTGTGGTCGTTCATGCGGGTGCGCAAGAAGTTCTGGCTGCTGCCGATCATCATCATGATGGCCGTGTTCGGCGGGCTCGTGGTGCTGACCAAGGGCAGCGCGGTGGCGCCGTTCATCTACACGATCTTCTGAGCCGAGGGATGCGCATCCTCGGCATCTCGGCCTACTACCACGACAGCGCGGCCGCGCTGGTCGAGGACGGGCGCATCGTCGCCGCGGCGCAGGAAGAGCGCTTCACGCGCAAGAAGCACGACGCCAACTTCCCGAGCAACGCCGTCGCCTATTGCCTGAAGGAAGCCGGCTGCGGCCTCGACCAGGTCGACTTCGTCGCCTTCTACGACAAGCCGTTCCTGAAGTTCGAGCGCCTGCTCGAGACCTATCTCGCCTTCGCGCCGCGCGGCTTCGCGAGCTTCTCCAAGGCGATCCCGGTCTGGCTGCGCGAGAAGCTGTTCCAGAAGTCGCTCTTGCGCGACGAGCTGCGCAAGGCCTGGCCCGACTTCGACTGGGAAAAGAAGCTGCTGTTCGCCGAGCACCACCAGTCGCACGCGGCCTCGGCCTTCTTCCCCTCGCCGTTCGAAGAAGCGGTCGTGCTGACCATGGACGGGGTCGGCGAATGGGCGACCACCTCGGTCGGCTGGGGCCAGGGCAACGCGCTCGAGATGCGGCGCGAGATCCACTTCCCGCACTCGATCGGCCTGCTCTACTCGGCCTTCACCTACTACACCGGGTTCAAGGTCAACTCGGGCGAATACAAGGTCATGGGCCTGGCGCCCTATGGCGAGCCGCGCTTCAAGCAGGCGATCATGGACAACGTGATCGACGTGAAGCCGGACGGCACGTTCCGCCTCAACCTCGACTATTTCGACTACTGCACCGGCCTCCGCATGACGAACGAGAAGTTCGACGCCCTGTTCGGCGGGCCGGCGCGCAAGCCCGAGCAGTGGCTGACCCAGCGCGAGATGGACCTGGCGGCCTCGATCCAGGCGGTGACCGAGGAGGTCGTGCTGCGGCTGACGCGCGGCCTCGCCAAGGAGACTGGCGCCAGGAACCTGTGCCTCGCCGGCGGCGTGGCGCTCAACTGCGTCGCCAACGGCAAGGTCCTGCGCGACGGCAGGTTCGAGCGCCTGTGGGTGCAGCCGGCCGCGGGCGACGCCGGCGGCGCGCTGGGCGCGGCGCTCGCCGCCTTTCACCTCTACCGCGGCCAGCCGCGCCTTCCGGCCAACGCGATCGACGGCATGCAGGGCAGCTATCTGGGGCCCGCCTTCGCTCAAGGCGAGATCGAGACGCGGCTCAAGGGCGCCGGCGCACGCTTCAAGGTCGCGGGCGACGGCGAGACGATCGAGGAGAGCGCCCAGGCGCTGGCCGAGGGCAAGGCGGTCGGCTGGTTCCAGGGCCGCATGGAGTTCGGGCCGCGCGCGCTGGGCGGGCGGTCGATCCTGGGCGACGCGCGCTCGCCCAGCATGCAGAAGATGCTGAACCTCAAGGTCAAGTACCGCGAGAGCTTCCGGCCGTTCGCGCCATCGGTGCTGCGCGAGGACGTGGCCGACTGGTTCGAGCTCGACGGCGACAGCCCGTACATGCTGCTGGTCGCCGACGTGGTGAAGCGGCGCCGGCGCGAGATGTCCGCGGACGAGCAGAAGCTGTTCGGCATCGACAAGCTGAACGTGCCGCGCAGCGAGATCCCGGCGGTGACGCATGTCGACTACTCGGCGCGCATCCAGACCGTGCACCGCGAGACCAACCCGCGCTACCACGCGCTGATCAGCGCCTTCAAGCAGCGCACCGGCTGCCCGGTGATCGTCAACACCAGCTTCAACGTGCGCGGCGAGCCGATCGTCTGCACGCCCGAGGACGCCTTCCGCTGCTTCATGGGCAGCGAGATCGAGACGCTGGTGGTCGGCAACTGCATCCTCGACAAGGACCAGCAGGACCCGGCGCTCAAGCAGGACTACAAGGACAAATTCGAGCTGGATTGACCCCCGCCTTGTACGGCGCGTCCGGCATGGCGATAATCCGGCCAGGTGATCCGGCACCCGAAGGAACGCCCGCCATGATCCGCCTGCGCATCGCCGCGACCGCGGCCCTTGCCTTCGCAGCCGCCCCTGCCCTGGCGCAGGATCCCTCGCTCGGCCAGGCGGCGGTCGGTGCGGAATCGGGTGCCTATCTCGGCAGCTCGTTCAGCAACCTGCCCTTCTACAACGACGGCCAGGCGGCCATGGTCGGCGGCCTCGCCGGCTCGGTGCTCGGCACGCTCGCGCACGCGCCGGTCGGCGTCGTGACGCGGGACCCGCTGACGACGCCGGACGCCGCCAAGCCGGCGGTCGCGCTGCGCATCGAATGCCGCAGCGTCACGAACACCTTCACCATCGACGGCAAGCCGCAGGAGGTGAAGGGCATGGCGTGCAAGCAGCCCGACGGCTCGTGGAAGCTCGCTCCCTAGGCGGTTCCCGCGGCTTGCTTTCCCCGCGGCAATGATCACAGCCCCCAGGGGCACCCAGGCGCGATCGCCGGCGTTGATGCGCGGACCTCTCGCGTGGGGGACTGCCACCTTGCATCCCGTGGGGGAATCCGCATGCAGCCAGATCGTCCCGACGACAGCGCCGACGCGGCGCGGCGCCGCTTCCTCGCCGCCTGTGGAAAATTCGCCATCGCCACCGCGCCGACCGTGACCCTCATGCTGGCGGCGGATGCGCGCCGCTACCAGGCCGCGGCCTCGGGCGGCGCCTTCGTCGACAGGGGCGGCGACGGCGCCGCTGCCGTCGGCACCCTTGCGGCGCAACCGCCCGCGCCCGGCGTCACCCGCGGCGCGCACGGCACGACGACCTTCCTGGGAGAATGGTAGCGCGAGCGACCGGGCGCCGATAAACCCGAGGGAAAGTCCCGACCCGGATTGGTCACGCGACGGGCGCGGGCGGCCGTCCTATGCAGGGGCCGGCCATGCCTGCCACACAGGCTTGGTCACGCCCTGCAACAACGGGAGCGACCGACGATGCAATCCGCTCATCGCCCCGCCGACGACCGCGCCACGGCCGAGGCCCGCCGCCGTTTCCTCGCGGCCTGCGGCAGGTTCGCCCTCGCCACGCCGCCCGCGATCAGCCTCATGCTGGCCGGCAGCGAGCGCAACTACGCCACTGCGGCATCCGGCGGCGGCCCGCAAGGCAACAACGGCTTCGGCAATGGCGGCGGCGACGGCGTGCCCGGCAACTCGGGCAACAACGCGTCGCCCAACGCGGGCCAGAAGAGCGCCGACGAGGTCCGCTGAGGCGCGCGGCGGCGCCGCCGGTCCGGCGCGCGGGCCTATTGCGCCTTGAACAGCCGTCGCGCCGCGGCCGCGGCGGTCGCCTTGCGCAGGTATCGCCGCCCGTGCGCGAAGCGCCGGTGCAGCGCGCGCCCCTCCTCGCCGTAGAGCCCCAGCATGCGGTGCGCCGCGAAAGCCGCGTAGAGATTGGCCGCCGGCAGGATCGCCGCCTCCAGCCCCGGATACAGCAACATGAGCACGCTGCGCGCATGCTGGAGACGCGCGGCGGCCGACCACGTCGCGGCGGCGCCGTCGTCCCATCCCAGCAGCCGGCAGGCGCTCAGACGATACGCCTCGAACGCGGTGCCGAGGCGCCAGCGCTCCAGCCGGCGCGCGATGGCCGCGCCGTCGACCGCGCCGCCGCAGCGGCGCATCAGCGTCGCGAACTCGTGCAGCTGGCGGAGCTCGAGGACGCCGCGATAGTACTTGCCCAGGTGATGGATCTGCGCATGCAGCAGGTGGTGCAGCACGCGATGCATCGGCGACGGCAATGCGACGTCGAGCCCGTCCTGATCCACGGCGACCGCCTCGGCCACGAGCTCCCGTGCCGGGAGCAGATGCGCGCAGTCGACCAGCTCGAAATGCAGGTCGACCGCGCCGGGCGCGCCGGGCCGCACGAAGTCGCCATAGGCGTGATGGCCGGCCGGATAGAGCGCCTGCGGGCGATAGTCCAGCGCCTCGAGAACGCCGAGCGCCGCCGGAGCCGCCGATGCAGGCAGCAGGACGTCGATGTCGCGGTTCATGCGCGCGCCCGGGTCGCGATAGGGATCGGCATAGAGCCCGACGGCGCCCTTGAGCAGGACCGGCCGCAGGCCCTTGCGATTGAGCGCCGCCACCAGCTCGTCGGCCTGCGCCCTGAGCGCGGCGTTGCGCGCTACGTTGCAGCCGTGCAGATGGGCGAGATAGGCGGCGACGTCCGCCGGCAGCTCGGCCAGGCGCCCGCCGGCTGACAGCGCGGCGTGCATTGCCGGGACGACGTAATGCGCATTGGCGAGCGCGAGCGCGCCCGCCCAGGCGTCGGACCTCCGCCGCCGCTCGGCGCCCGCCTCGCCGCCGCCATCCGGCCGCAAGGCGTCGAGCACGAGGGCGAGCGCCTGCCGGCGCGCGATCATCGGCAGAGCTCGCCGATCCGGTCGACGCCTTCGTCGAGCGTGCCGTAGCGCAGCTCGCGGCAGTCGATCTCCTCGATCCACCGCACGAAGCGCTCGACCGTGCGCGCGTCCAGCTCGGCCCCAAGCGGGCACAGGCCGCCCATCAGGCGCGTCAGCGCCTCGGGCTTCGCCAGCGGTACGAGGCCGCCCTCGAGCGACGCGGTGCGGCAGGGGAAGACGATCGCGGTGACGCGCCGGCTCCGCGCGCGATCGCGTTTCGGCGGCAAGAGGTAGCGCGCGCGCTTGCCGTCGCCGCGGACATTGATGCCGAGGAATTCCAGCTCGGGATAGCGCGGCGCCAGCAGCCGCCACGAGCCGTCCTTCAGGCAGATCGGCAGCGCCATCGGCCGCGCCGCCAGCGATTCGCGCGCCAGCACGACCGTGTCGTCGCCCAAGAGCCGGAAGCCGTCCGCCGACAGAGCCGCCGCCAGCGTGCTCTTGCCGCTGCCGGACGGGCCCGGGATCAGCACGCAGGAGCGGCCGCGGCCGACGGCGGCGGCATGCACCGCGAACAGGTCGCCGCTGCGGGCGAGCACGACCTCGACCATGCGCGCCTTGACCATGGGCAGCACCTGGTCGGCGCGCCAGCACCGGTCGGTGACCGCTCCGTCCACGCGCAGCTGGAACCGGTCGCCGCGGCAGGTCAGATCGAACGCGATGGCGTCGCCGTTGCCCGCGTCGGTGCGCAGCAGCGAGAAGGCGCGGGCAAGCTCGCCGCCCGGCATGGACGGACCGCAGCGCAAATGGACGGTCTGGTCGAGCAACCGCAACGTCAGCGCGCTCTGCCACGGCCCGCGCACGGGCGCGGCCGCTGCCGTGCGAGCCGGCTCGGCGCCGGCGAGCGGCGCGGCCACGACGCTCAGCCGTTGCCGCGACGCGAGCACGCTGCGCACATGGGTCTCGGCCGCCTCGCGCGGAAACCCGAAGGTCGCGCACAGATTGCCGACGATGACGGAAGCGGGGACGCGCTGCTCCAGATACGTCCAGATATAGGCCGCCGTCGCGTTCAGCTCGTACAGCCGCTGCGCCGCCGCGTCGAACAGCACGGCCGTGTCCTCGAGATAATGCAGCGTGAAGCGCGCCGAGGCGGCTCCGGCCGTTGCTGGATGGAGGTCGAGCATGGAACGCTGGCAGTCGAACCGATGCCGATGGCGGACAGGCCGACGTTAGCCGCGGCAGCGTCGTGCCGGCCGTGAGCAATCTGTGACAATGCCCCGGTACTCGCGCCTTGGTGATTCGCGGATCGTCTCGCGCGGGCGGGCCGGCGGTTTGTCCGCCGGCCGTTTGACCTTTCTCGCGGGTGCCGTTAACCATCGCGCATGACCGATGATCCCCGCAGCGCGCCGAAGCGCCGTCCCGAGACCCTCGCGGCGCAAGCCCTGGGATGGATCGATCGCGCCAGCGGCTCGGTCGCGCCACCCATCTATCCCTCCACGACCTATGCCCGCGGCGAGGACTACCAGCTACTCGCCGGGCGTACCTATGCGCGCGACCAGTCGGCCGCCTTCGCCCAGCCCGAGGCGCTGCTGGCGGCGCTGGAAGGCGGCGCCGCCGCGGCGCTGTTCGGCTCGGGCATGGCGGCGGCGACCGCGGTGTTCCAGGCGCTGAAGCCGGGCGACCACGTCGTCGTGCAGGAGAATCTCTACTTCAACGTTCCCGTGTGGCTCAGGCAATGGGCCGAGCCCTGGGGGCTCGAGGTCGGCTTCGTGCCGACCGGCGACGTCGAGGCGATCGCGGCCGCCATGCGCCCGGGCGCGACCAGGCTGGTCTGGATCGAGACACCCGCCAACCCGACCTGGGCCGTGACCGACATCGCGGCGGTCGCCGGGATCGCCCACGGCGCCGGCGCGCTCCTCGGCGTCGACAGCACCGCGGCCTCGCCGGTGCTGACGCGGCCGATCGCGCTCGGCGCCGACATCGTCATGCACTCGGCCACCAAGTTCCTGAACGGGCACAGCGACGTGCTCGCCGGCGCGCTGGTGACCGCGCGCGACGACGCGTTCTGGTCGCGCATCAAGCAGGTGCGCGCGCTCGGCGGCGCCGTGCTCGGCGCGCTGGAGGCATGGCTGCTCATGCGCGGCATGCGCACGATGCATCTGCGCGTGCGCCGCCAGTCGGACAGCGCGCTCGCCGTCGCGCGGCATTTCCGCAACCACCCGAAGCTGGTCGGCGTTTGCTACCCCGGCCTCGAGGACGACCCCGGCCATGGCGTGGCCCGGCGCCAGATGCAAGGGGGCTTCGGCGGCATGCTGTCGCTGCGTTTCAAGGGCGGCGCGCCTGCCGTGCTTGCCTTCGTGGCGCGGCTCGAGGTGTTCGTGCGCGCCACCTCGCTCGGCGGCGTCGAAAGCCTGGTCGAGCACCGCGGCACCGCCGAGGGGCCGGACAGCCCGGTGCCGAAGGACCTGCTGCGCGTCTCCATCGGCATCGAGCATGTCGACGACCTGATCGCCGATCTCGAACAGGCCTTCGCCGCGATCTGAGCGCGGCCGGTCGCAAGGAAAGGGACTTGGATGATCGATCTCTACACCTGGAGCACGCCGAACGGGCGCAAAGTCTCCATCATGCTCGAGGAGCTGGGCCTGCCCTACCGCGTGTTCCCGATCGACATCGGCAAGGGCGACCAGTTCTCGTCCGACTTCGTCAAGATCAACCCCAACAGCAAGATCCCGGCGATCGTCGATCACGAGGGACCGGGCAACCAGCCGCTTGCGCTGTTCGAGTCCGGCGCGATCCTGATCTACCTGGCGGACAAGACCGATATGCTCCTGCCCAAGGGGCCGACGGTGTACTACCAGACGCTGCAATGGCTGATGTTCCAGATGGGCGGCGTCGGCCCGATGTTCGGCCAGGCGCATCATTTCCGCCGCTTCGCGCCCGAGAAGATCCCCTACGCGATCGAGCGCTACACCAAGGAGGCGCGGCGCCTCTACGGCGTCATGGACAAGCAGCTCGAGACCCACGAGTTCCTGGCCGGGCCGTACACGATCGCCGACGTTGCCACGTTCCCGTGGGCGGCGCGGCACGAATGGCACGGCGTCGACCTCGACGAGGTGCCGAACGTGAAGCGCTGGTACGACACCATCGCCCAGCGCCCGGCGGTGAAGAAGGGCATGGCGGTGCCCTGACGGGGCGCCCGGCGCGCGCTGATCCGCGCGCCGAGCATTTAATCGGGCGGCCGGATCGGCGGCCGCCGGCGCGCGCTGATCCGCGCGCCGAACATTTGATCGGGCGGCCGGATCGGCGGCCGCCGGCGCGCGCTGATCCGCGCGCCGAACATTTGGTTGGGCGGCCGGATCGGCGGCCGCCGTGCGCTGAAGGCAACGCCATGTCCGACGACGATCGCGTCGCCCCGTTCGATCTGGTCGTCTTCGGCGGCGCCGGCGACCTTGCCATGCGCAAGCTGCTGCCGGCGCTGTACGAGCGCGAGCGCGACCGGCGCCTGCCCGAGGACGGGCACGTCCTCGCGGTCGCGCGCTCGCCCATGACGGAAGAGGAATACCGCGCCCGCGCGAAGCAGGCGCTCGAGACCCACGTGCCGCGCGAGACCCTGGAGCCGGCGCTGGTCGCGCGCTTCATCAAGCGCCTCGGCTACGTCGCCTGCGACGCGGCGAACCCGCAGGACCTCGCCCGGCTCAAGCCGAGGCTGCCGGACCGCGGCCATGTGCGCGCCTTCTACCTCGCGACCGCGCCCAACCTGTTCGGTCCGATCTGCCAGGCGCTCGGCGCCGCGGGCATGGCCGTGCCCGGATCGCGCGTCGTGCTGGAGAAGCCGATCGGGCACGACCTCGCCTCCTCGCGCGCCGTCAACGACCAGGTCGGCGCCGTCTTCGCCGAGGACCGCGTCTTCCGCATCGACCACTATCTCGGCAAGGAGACGGTGCAGAACCTGATGGCGCTGCGCTTCGCCAACCGCCTGTTCGAGCGGCTGTGGGACGCCGGCGAGATCGACCACGTGCAGATCACCGTCGCCGAGACGCTCGGCGTCGAAGGCCGCGGCGACTACTACGACCGCACGGGCGCGCTGCGCGACATGGTGCAGAACCACCTGATGCAGCTCCTGTGCCTGGTCGCCATGGAGCCGCCGGCGCGGCTCGACGCCGACGCGGTGCGGGATGAGAAGGTGAAAGTCCTGAAGTCGCTCAAGCCCGTCGCCGGCCCCGAAGCGGCGCAGGCGACCGTGCGCGGCCAGTACATGGCCGGCGCGATCGACGGCCAGGCCGTGCCGGCCTACGCTCAGGAGATCGGGCGCAACGCGCAGACGCTGACCGAGACCTTCGTGGCGTTGCGCGTGCACGTCGAGAACTGGCGCTGGGCGGGCGTGCCCTTCTACCTGCGCACCGGCAAGCGCCTGGCGGAACGGCGCTCCGAGATCGTGGTGCAGTTCCGTGCCGTGCCGCACCTGATCTTCCCGCCCAGCGCCGGCGAGCTGGTCGACAACCGGCTGGTGATCCGCCTGCAGCCGGACGAGGGCATCCACCTGGTGCTGACCACCAAGACGCCGACGCCGGGCAGGCTCCGGCTGCAGCGCGCCGCACTCAACCTGAGCTTCGCCGAGACGCTGCACGGGCGCATGCCCGACGCCTACGAGCGCCTGGTGACCGACGTGCTGCGCGGCAACCAGACGCTGTTCATGCGGCGCGACGAGGTCGACTGGGCCTGGCGCTTCATCGAGCCGATCCACGACGCCTGGGACGCCGCCGGCGACGCGCCCAAGCACTACCCCGCCGGCAGCTGGGGGCCGGCCGCCTCGACCGTGCTGATCGCCCGCGACGGGCGGGCCTGGCGCGAGGAGCTGGTGTAGGTCGCAGCCGGCGGCACGTTGCACCCGTCGCGTGCCATCTGATAGCGTTCCTGCCGCGGGGGCACGGCAGACTCCCCGTCCCACCAAGACGCCGCTTCCGCCCGACGGACCGGCTCCAAGCTCTGCTACTGGCCGGCGGCTGCAACGATGCCGCGGGCGTAGCGTGAGGCATGACCGCAACTTCGCATCCCACCATCTACCTGTTCGCCGCGCGGGGCCTGCGCGACTTCGCCGACGGCTTCGTCGCCGTGCTGCTGCCGGCCTACCTGACCCTCTTGGGATGCACGCCGTTCCAGGTCGGCGTGCTGGCGACGGCGGCGCTGCTCGGCTCCTCGCTGCTGACGCTCGCCACCGGCTTCCTCGGCGCGCGCTACGACCATCGCCAGATGCTGCTCGGCGCCGCCTGCCTGATGGTCGCAACCGGCGTCGCCTTCGCGCTGGTCGACGACTTCGCGGTCCTGTTGGTCGTGGCCTTCGCCGGCACGGTCAACCCGTCCGGCGGCAGCGTCAGCGTGTTCGTGCCGCTGGAGCACGCGGCGCTGACGCAAGCCGCGGCCGACGCCGACCGCACGAAGATGTTCGCGCGCTACAGCCTGGCGGGCGCGCTGGCCGGCGCGCTCGGCGCGCTGGCGGCCGCGGCACCCGACCTGATGGCGCCGCTCGGCCTCGGGCCGCTCGGCGCCATCAAGGCGATGTTCGTGCTCTACGCCCTGCTCGGCCTCGCCGGCGGGCTCTTCTATGCCCGCATCCCGCGCGCGCCCGTGGCCGCGGGCCAGCCGGCCCGGGCGCCGCTCGGCCCGTCGCGGCGCATCGTCTACAAGCTGGCGGCGCTGTTCTGCATCGATTCCTTCGGCGGCGGCTTCGTCGTGCAGTCGCTGCTGGCGCTCTGGCTGTTCGAGCAGTTCGACCTGTCGCTCGCCGCCGCCAGCGTGTTCTTCTTCTGGTCGGGCGTGCTGTCGGCTTTCTCCTTCCCGGTGGCCGCCTGGCTGTCGCGCCATATCGGCCTCGTCAACACGATGGTCTACACGCACATCCCGTCGAGCCTCAGCCTGATCGTGGCCGCCTTCGCGCCGACCCTGCCGCTCGCGCTGGCGCTGCTCCTGGTCCGCTCCGCGCTGTCGCAGATGGACGTGCCGACGCGCTCGTCCTACGTGATGGCGGTGGTGACCGCGCCCGAGCGCGCCGCGGCGGCCAGCTTCACCTCGGTCCCGCGCAGCCTCGCCTCCGCCATCAGCCCGACCTTCGCCGGCGCGCTGATGGCCGCGTCGTTCCGCGCCTGGCCGCTGGTCATCTGCGGCGTGCTGAAGATCGCCTACGACCTCCTGCTGCTGCTGCAGTTCCGGCACGTGAAGCCGCCGGAGGAGCGGCGCTGATCGGCGCCGAGCGAATCTACCGATAGGCTCGCGCCCACCCCCGCTTCGGCCCAAGCCTCGGCGGTGCAAGGCAAAAGGCGGCTCGGTTTCCCATAACCCCTTGTCCGGGTTACCTTTGCGGCCGAAACGCACGGGGGAGCTCCACGCCGATGGCCGAGGGCCGCATTCTGGTGACCGGCGCCGACGGGTTCATCGGTTCGCACCTGGTCGAGGCGCTGGTCGCGGCCGGCCGTCCGGTCCGCGCCTTCGTCCTCTACAACTCGTTCGACTCGCGCGGCTGGCTCGACCACGTCGCGCCCGCGACGCTCGCCAAGGTCGAGATCGTGGCCGGCGACCTGCGCGACGGCCCGGCCGTCGCGCGCGCGATGGAGGGCTGCACGCAGGTGCTGCACCTGGGCGCGCTGATCGGCATTCCCTACTCCTACGCCGCGCCGGAGTCCTATATCGACGTGAACGTCAAAGGCACGCTGCACGTGGTCGAGGCGGCGCGCCGGCACGGCGTCGAGAAGGTCGTGGTCACCTCGACCTCCGAGGTCTACGGCACGGCGCAGCGCGTGCCGATCGACGAGGACCACCCACTGGTCGGCCAGTCGCCCTATGCCGCCAGCAAGATCGGCGCCGACCAGATCGCGCTCGCCTACTGGCGCAGCTTCGGCGTGCCGGTCGCCGTGGTGCGCCCGTTCAACACCTTCGGGCCGCGCCAGTCCGCGCGCGCCGTCATTCCCACGATCATCACCCAGCTCGCCGGCGGCGCCGAACGCATCAGGCTCGGCGCGCTCAAGCCGACGCGCGACCTCAGCTACGTGGCCGACACCGTGTCGGGCATGATCGCGACGCTCGATTGCGAACGCGCGGTGGGCGAGACCATCAACCTCGGCAGCGGGCACGAGATCGCGATCGGCGACCTGGCGCTGCTGATCGCGCGGCTGATGGGCCGCAAGGCGGCGATCGAGAGCGAATCCTCGCGCCTCAGGCCCGCCGGCAGCGAGGTCGAGCGCCTGCTGGCGGACAACCGCAAGGCCAAGCGCGTGATGAACTGGTCGCCGGCCTATGGCGGCGAGGACGGCCTGGCGCGCGGCCTGGAGGCGACCATCGCCTGGTTCCGCGATCCCGCCAACCTGGCGCGCTACCGCGCCGGCCAATACACCGTATGAAGCGCGCGGCATGAACGCGCGCTTCGCGTTGACGCAGGACTTGGTGTTGATCGGCGCCGGCGGGCACGGCCGCGTGCTGATGGCGGCGATCGACCTGCAGGGCGGCTGGGTCGTCGGCGTCAGCGACCCGAAGCTGGCGGCGGGCGGCACGGCGCCCGGCGGCCAGCCCGTGCTCGGCGAAGACGAGCTGCTCCAGCGCTGCCCGCCCGACAAGGTGATGCTGGTCAACGGCGTCGGCTCGACCGGCGCGCCGCGGGCGCGGCACGACGTCTTCGCGCGGTGGCGCGCGCAGGGCTACCGCTTCGCCGCCATCGTGCATCCGTCCGCCTTCATCGCCGCCGGCGCCGCGGTCGGCGAAGGCGTGCAGGTCATGGCCGGCGCCGTGGTGCAGAACGACGCGCGCATCGGCGCCAACAGCCTGGTCAACACGCGCGCCGGCGTCGACCACGACTGCGTCCTGGGCGAGACGGTGCACCTGGCGCCCGGCGTCACGCTGTCCGGCGGCGTGACGATCGGCGACCGCACGCATGTCGGCACCGGCGCCTGCGTGATCCAGGGCGTGCGCATCGGCAGCGACGTGCTGATCGGCGCCGGCGCCGTCATCGTCGGCGACGTCGCCGACGGGGCACGCGTGGCGCCCGGCGCGGTTGCCGGCGAGCGAAAGGAATCCCCGCGATGAGCTATGTCGATCCCGCGCGCTCGCCGCGACTGGCCGAGCTGCTGTCGCTCGAGGGCCGCGCCGCGCTGATCATCGGCGGCGCCGGGCTGCTCGGCAGCGAGATCAGCTTCGCGCTGGCGGAGCTCGGCGCCGCCGTCGTGCTGGCCGGCCGCGACGGCGAGAAGTGCCGGCGACGCGCGGCCGAGCTCGTCGCCGCCGTGCCGGCCGCGCGCGCCCATGCGCTTGCCATCGACATCACGCGGCCGGAGTCGATCCGCGCCGGCGTCGCCGAGGCCGCCAGGCTCGCCGGCGGCTTCCACATCCTGGTCAATTGCGGCTGGTCCGGCCGCAAGAACACCTTCGAGTCGATCAGCGACGAGGACTGGAACAACGACATCGAGGTCTCGCTCAACGGCGTGTTCCGCACCGTGAAGGCGGCCGCCCCCGTCCTGGCCGAGCGCCGCGGCGTCATCCTCAACATCGCCTCGATGTACGGCGTGGTCGCGCCCGATCCCGCGCTCTACGACAGCACGAGTTTCGCCAACCCGCCGAGCTACGGCGCCGCCAAGGCCGGCGTCATCCAGCTCACCAGGTACCTCGCCACGTTCCTCGCGCCGCAGGGCATCCGCGTGAACTGCATCAGCCCAGGGCCGTTCCCGTTCGAGACGACGCAGAAGGAGAACCCCGGGTTCATCCAGCGCCTCGCCGCCAAGAACCCGCTCGGCCGCATCGGTCGTCCGCACGAGATCAAGGGCGTCGCCGCGCTGCTCTGCTCCGACGCCTCCAGCTACATGACCGGGCAGAACATCTCGGTCGACGGCGGCTGGACGGCCTGGTAGCGCATCGCGTGGGCCCGCGCATCGGCATCCTGGGCGTGAGCCCCGGCAACGGGCACCCCTTCTCCTTTTCCGCCATCCTCAACGGCTACGACGACGAGAGCTTCGCGCGCGCGGGCTGGCCGGTGATCCATGCCTATCTCAAGCGCCGCCGGCCGGACGAGTTCGGCATCGCCGGCGCGCGCGTCACGCGCGCCTGGACCCAGGACCCCGCGACCACCGAGGCGCTGTGCGCCGCCTGCCGCATCGAGCAGGCCGTGGCGCACCCGGGGGAGATGATCGGACAGATCGACGCCGCCATCGTCGCGCGCGACGACCACGCGAGCCATTGGACCCTGGCGCGCCCTTTCCTCGAGGCGGGGCTGCCGGTGTTCGTCGACAAGCCGCTGTCCACCGATGCCGGCATCCTCGCGCGGTTCCGCCCCTATCTCGAGCGCGGCAAGCTGATGAGCGCGGCCGGGCTGCGCTACGCCGCCGAGCTGGACGACGCCCGCGCCGCCCTGGCCGAGTACGGCGAGATCGTCTGCCTGCGCGGGGCCGTGATCAATGGCTGGGAGGCCTACGGCATCCACCTGGTCGAGGCGATGTTCAGCGTGACGGCCGCGCGGCCGCTGGCCGTCTCCTGCGCCGCGGGCAAGCACGAGCGCATGACGCTGCATCTGGACGACGGCTCGCTCGCGACGATCGACGCGCTGGGCACGGTGCCGGTGCAGTTCACGCTCGCGATCCATGGCCGCAGGCGCACGTCCAGCCACGAGCTCGGCGACAACTTCGCCGCGTTCAAGCGGATGCTGACCGCGTTTCTCGGCCAGGTCGGGACCGGCCGGCCGGCGATCGCGCCGCAGGAGACGCTGTGCGTCATGCGCACGCTGATCGCGGGGCGGCGCGCCGCGGCGCGCGGCGGCGGACCGGTGCAACTGGCGGAGGTGACGATCGATGGCTAGCACGCGCTTCGACCTGACCGGCAAGGTCGCCGTGGTGACCGGCGGCGCCGGCATCCTCGGCCGGCGCTTCTGTCGCGGCCTCGCCGAGCACGGCGCCCAGGTGGTCATCGTCGACATCAACGAGGAGCACGCCACGCGGCTCGCCGCCGACATCGCCCGCCGCTCGGGCCGTCACGCGCTGCCCATCACCTGCGACCTGCGCGATCCGGCCGAGGTCCGCCGCATGGTCGACGCCGTCGTTGCCAAGTACGGGCGCATCGACGTGCTGCACAGCAACGCCGCCGGCAAGTCCTCGGACCCCGCCGCCTTCTTCGCCCCGTTCGAGGAATACAGCCTCGCGCAATGGCGCGAGATCATGGCGATCGACCTCGACGCCATGTTCCTGGTCGCCCAGGCGGTCGGCAGGCACATGGTCCCGCGCAAGAGCGGCAGCGTGATCCACACCGCGTCGATCTACGGCGTCGTCGCGCCCGACCAGCGCATCTACGAGGGCAGCGAGTACGAAGGACGGCCGATCAACACGCCCGCCGTCTACGCCGCCGCCAAGGCGGGCGTGCTCGGCCTCACGCGCTATCTCGCCGCCTACTGGGCGCCGCACGGCATCCGCGTCAACGCGCTGACGCCGGGCGGCGTCGAGAGCGGCCAGAACGAGACCTTCCAGCAGCGCTATTCCCAGCGCGTGCCGCTCGGCCGCATGGCAAGGCCGAGCGAGATGATCGGCGCCCTGGTATGGCTCGCGTCGGACGCGTCGTCCTATGTCACCGGGCAGAACATCGTGGTCGACGGCGGGCTGACGGCGTGGTGATATTGTCCGACTTGAGTGTAGCAACGTCTCTACATATATTGCCTGCAGGCAATGGAGCCGGGTCCAGAGGCGGGAATGGCCGTTACCACGCTGACAAGCCGAGAATTCAACCAGGATACCAGCGGCGCGAAGAAAGCCGCGCGGCGCGGCCCCGTCTTCATTACCGATCGCGGCCGCCCGGCGCATGTTCTGTTGACGATCGAAGACTACCAGCGCCTTGCAGGCGGCAGCATGAGCCTGGCCGAGGCGCTCGCACAGCGCGGCGTTGCCGACTTCGCCTTTGAACCCCCTCGCTTGCGTAAGGGGATTTTCAAGCCCGCCGATCTCGGCTGATGTTCCTCCTGGACACGAACGTCATCTCCGAGCTCAGACGCCCGGACAAGGCAGACCGCAATGTCACGGCCTGGGCCACCGCGATCCCGGCGGCGAGGTTCTTCCTGTCGGCGATCTCGATCCTCGAAATCGAGCTCGGCGCGCTTCTCGTCGCGCGGAAAGACGCCGTCCAAGGCTCCGTGCTGCGCGCATGGATCGACGATCTGATCCTCCCTCGCTTCGAAGGGCGTATCCTACCCGTCGATACAGCAGTAGCTCAGCGTTGCGCGCGCCTGCATGTCCCTGATCCTCGCTCGGAACGGGATGCCCTGATCGCGGCGACGGCGATGGTCCACGGCCTCACGGTCGTCAGCCGCAATATCGAAGATTTCGCGCTTATGGGCGTGGCGCTGTTCAATCCGTGGCACCCGCCGACCGGTTAACCCCTCGCTAACCATCGCCGGTCTAGCCTGCCCGGCATGGTCCTGATTCCGCGCCCGCAGCCGGTCGATCCGGCGCTCTACTCGCCCGACGCTGTCGATCCGCCGGCCCATTACGGCCTGCCGCGGCACATCCGCTTCTGTGCGCGCTGCGTCTACAGCAACCAGAAGCCGAACTCCGAGCGCGAGTACAAGCACACGCGCGACACCAGGAAGTCGACCGTCGGCTTCGATGCCGAGGGCTTGTGCGACGCCTGCCGCGTCGCGCTGGCCAAGCGCAATATCGACTGGGCCGAGCGCGACAAGGAGCTGCGGCGCTTGTGCGACCGTTTCCGCCGCGACGACGGGCGCTACGACTGCCTGGTGCCGGGCTCGGGCGGCAAGGACAGCTTCTACGCGGCGCACATGCTGAAATACAGATACGGCATGAACCCGCTGACGGTCACCTGGGCGCCGCACATCTACACCGACTGGGGCTGGCGCAACTTCCAGGCCTGGATCCATGCCGGCTTCGACAACGTGCTGTTCACGCCCAACGGCCGCGTGCACCGGCTGCTGACGCGCCTCGCGGTCGAGCGCATCTTCCACCCGTTCCAGCCCTTCATGATGGGGCAGATGTACTTCCCGCCGAAGATGGCGATCGAACGCGACATCCCGCTCGTGTTCTACGGTGAGAACCCGTCGGAGTACGGCAACCCGGTCAAGGAGAACGACAGCGCCCGCAAGGACTGGCGCTACTTCACCTCGGGCGACCCCGACGACATCCACATCGCCGGGACGTCGATGCGCGAGCTGACCGAGGAATTCGGGCTCAAGCCCGGCGACCTCGATCCCTACCTGCCGCCCGATCCCGCCCGGCTCGAGGCGAAGAAGATCGAGGTGCACTATCTCGGCTACTACCTGCCCTGGCACCCGCAGGCCAACTACTACTACGCGGTCGAGCACGGCGACTTCGTCGCCAGCCCCGAGCGCACCGCCGGCACCTACAGCAAGTACAGCAGCATCGACGACAAGATCGACGACCTGCACTACTACACGACCTTCATCAAGTTCGGCATCGGGCGCGCCACCTACGACGCCGCCCAGGAAGCGCGCAACGGCGATATCACGCGCGAGGAGGCGGTGGCGCTGGTCAAGCGGTTCGACGGCGAGTACCCGACGCGCTTCGAGGCCGAGAACTTCCAGTACCTGAGCCTGCCGCCCAACCGCTTCGGCGCCGTCGCTGCGCGCTTCGAGGAGCCGATGGTCGACCGCGCCTATTTCGACGCGCTGGCCGACCGCTTCCGCTCGCCGCATCTGTGGCAGAAGGACAGCCAGGGCTGGCGCCTGCGCCGCACGGCGTGGATGGAGAACTGATTCCCGTCCTGCCGCGCGGCACTCGGCCAGCGGCTATACTCGGCCCAGTCATGCCCAATCTCCGCCTCATCGCCCGCCTCGACATCAAGGGTCCGAACCTGATCAAGGGCGTGAACCTGGAAGGCGTGCGCGTGGTCGGCGACCCGCAGGCGCATGCGCGGCGCTACTACGAGGAAGGCATCGACGAGCTCGTCTACATCGACGCGGTCGCCAGCCTCTACAACCGCAACAGCCTGACCGAGATCGTGCGCTACACGGCCGAGAACGTGTTCGTGCCGGTGACGGTCGGCGGCGGCGTGCGCAGCCTGGACGACGTCGAGAAGCTGCTGCGCTCGGGCGCCGACAAGGTCGCGATCAACACCGCCGCCATCCGCCGGCCCGGGCTGGTCACCGAGGTGTCGCGCCGCTTCGGCTCGCAATGCATGGTGCTGTCGATCGAGGCCAAGCGCGTGGGGCCCGGGCGCTGGGAGGCCTACACCGACAATGGCCGCGAGAAGACCGGCGTCGACGCGGTCGAATGGGCGCGGCGCGGCGCCGGGCTCGGCGCCGGCGAGATCCTGGTGACCTCGGTCGACCAGGAGGGCACGCGCAAGGGCTTCGACGTGACGCTGGTCAAGGCGATCACGAGCGCGATCGACCTGCCGGTCATCGCCAGCGGCGGCATGGGCGCGCCCGAGCACCTGGTCGCGGTCGCCGGGGACGGCGGCGCCGACGCCGTCGCGATGGCGGACGTGCTGCACTACAAGCGGCTCGGCCTCGGCGAGATCCGCGCCGCCGCGCGCGCCGCCGGGCTGCGGGTGAGAATGCCATGAGCGCCGGCCGCAAGGTCGTACTGGTCGACTACGGCGTCGGCAATCTCCTGAGCGTCAGCCGGGCGCTTGCCGCCTGCGGCGGCGAGGTCGAGCAGACCGGCGACCCGGCCCGCGTCGCCGCCGCCGACCGGCTGGTGCTGCCGGGCGTCGGCGCCTTCGGCGACTGCATGGCGGAGCTCGAGCGGCGCGGCCTCGGCGAGCCGGTCAGGCGCTTCGCCGGCACCGGACGGCCGATGCTCGGCATCTGCGTCGGCATGCAGATCCTGTTCGAGACCGGCGAAGAGTTCGGGTCGCATGCCGGCCTCGGCCTGCTGCCGGGAGCGGTCGGTGCCATCCCGCCCGTCGCCGCCGACGGCACGCGCCGCAAGATCCCCCATATCGGCTGGAACGCGCTGCGACCCGCGCCGGCCGGGCGCGGCTGGGCCGGCAGCATCCTCGAGGACGTCGCACCGGGCGAGTCGGTGTATTTCGTGCACTCGTTCTCGGCCCGTCCGGGCGACGACGGAGACCGCCTGGCGGAGGCGGACCACGACGGCTTCGCCGTCACGGCCGCCGTCGGCCGCGGCAACCTGTTCGGCTGCCAGTTCCATCCGGAGAAGAGCGGGCCGGTGGGCTTGCGGATTCTTTCGCGCTTCCTCGCCTGCTGACGCGCCCGCCGACCCGAGCGGTGCGGTCAACGTTCCTTGAAGCCGAGCTGAAGGCCCTTTTCCACGAAATCCGGTCCCCAGGCCGAGGCGGTCAGCAGGCGCTCGACCGTTCCTTCGGCCGTGCCCAGCGGCAAAATGATGCGGTGATACTCGTTCCAGACTTCGCCCCGGCTCTGCTTGATGTGATAGTAAGTCGGCACGCTCTCGCTCACCGCTTCCTCGTAGTGGCCGAGCAGCATGTCCCGGTAGGCCGGCGGCTCCATCTCGCGCACGTCGCGGCCGGTCATCGTCGAATTGTGCAAGCTGGCGATGACGGTGCCGCGGACGCGGAAGACGAAGCGCAGCGGATCGCGCAGCACCTCGACCAGGTTGACCTTGCCGAGCGCGACGCCGAACTCCTCCGGCAGCATCTCGCCGGGTGCCGGCATCGGGCGCGCGCCGCGCCGTTGCACCCACAGCCGATGGACATGCGCAAGGCTCGCCTCGGCGATGTCGTCGAGCGGCAGGCGCCGCGCGACGATCCGCAGCTCATCCATTCTGTCAGCCCCCTCGGCAGCCGTTGAGCGGCCGCTGACGCAAATCGATGCGCGCGATTCCGGTGCGCGCGGTACGCCGCTTTGGGCGTTTGTTGGCGAAATAGTCCGTCAACCAATATTGCGTCAAGCGAAGTCTGCACCGGCGCCGGTAACGCCCTCGTGCATTGCCGGATTTCGAAAGAGTCTTAGCGTTGTCGACAATATTGCAGATGGGTCGTCTGGAGCATGCGGCTGAAACTTTCGCCTGGCACGCGTGCGACCTTCGCCTTGTTCGCCGCCGTCGCCAATGTCTTATCAATTCTCATCTTGGCGGCCGTTCCGACGGGCGCCGAGCCGGCGACGGGTGAAGGAGCCTGGCGTCTACTCGCGCAATCCGGCAGCGTGGCCGCCATCCGCCATGAGCGCACCGCGGGCGGCGTCGGCGATCCCGCGAGCATGAAGCTTGACGACTGCGCGACGCAGCGCAACCTGACGGAAGAGGGTCGTGCGCAGGCGGCGGCGCTCGGCGAGCAGTTCCGCAAGCATGGCGTCTCCGTGACGATGGTCCTTTCCAGCCAGTGGTGCCGCTGCCTCGAGACGGCGCGCCTGGCCTTCGGGCAGGCCGAGCCCTGGCCGGCCCTGAACAACCTGTACGGCAGGCGCGAGCGCGAGCCGGCCCAGACTGCCGAGATCCGTCGGCGCCTCGCCGCCTGGACCGGTCCAGGCGCCCTGGTCCTGGTGTCGCACGGCTCCGTCATCGGCCCGCTGACCGGCGCCTATCCAAGCGAGGGCGAGGCCATCGTGCTGCGGCCCGATGCGGACAAGGGATTCCAGGTCGTCGGCCGGATCGCGCCCGGCGGTTGACACCTCGGCGCGACAAGGAGAGTGCGATGCGCGTGATCGATATGGCCCGTATGTTGGTTCTCGGCGCCGCCTTCGTTGCAGCAGGCGGCATGGCGGGTTGGGCCGAGATCTCCACGCAGGAATTCAAGGTCCTTTCGCTGCCGCACGACGTCGCCTGCACGCCGGACGGCATCGCCTGGTATTCGGCGCAGCGCACCGGCGCGCTCGGCCGGCTCGATCCGAAGACGGGCGCGGTGAAGGAGATTCCCCTCGGCAAGGATTCCTCGCCGCACGGCGTGATCGTCGGTCCCGACGGCGCCCTGTGGCTGACCGATGGCGGCCAGAACGCGATCGCGCGCGTCGATCCCGGCACAGAGGACGTCAAGCTTTACCCCGCGCCGCCGGGCACGCCCTACATGAACCTCAACACCGCCGCCTTCGACGGCAAGGGCGTGCTCTGGTTCACCGGCCAGGCCGGCTACTACGGCAAGGTCGATCCGAAGACGGGCGAGGTCAAAGTCTGGAAGGCGCCGAAAGGCCGCGGGCCCTACGGCATCGCGGCCACGCCCAAGGGCGACATCTACTACGCGTCGCTCGCGGGCAGCCACATCGCCCGCATCGACACGGCGACCGGCCAGGCGACGGTGATCGAGCCGCCGAACAAGGACCAGGGCGCGCGCCGCGTCTGGTCCGACTCGAAAGGCGCGATCTGGGTCAGCGAATGGAACTCCGGCCATGTCAGCCGCTACGATCCCGCGGACAAGGGCTGGAAGACGTGGAAGCTGCCGACCGAGAAGCCCCTGCCCTACGCCGTCTATGTCGACGAGAAGGACAAGGTCTGGCTCAGCGACTTCGGCGGCAACGCGATGATCCGCTTCGACCCGGCCAGCGAGAAGTTCGAGGTGTTCAAGAGCCCGCGCGAGGCGGCCAACGTGCGCCAGATCCTCGGCTGCCCGGGCCAGGTCTGGGCGCCGGAATCCGGCACCAGCATGCTGGTCGTGTTCCGCTACTGAGCCCAGCCGCCTGGGCGGCCGCCGACTCAAATGTCTGGCGCGCGGATCAACGCGCGCTAGAGCGCGTTGTAGCGCACGGTGCCGAGCCCCGACACGTCGTAGCCGCCGAGCGACCGGGCGCGCGCGGCGAAGCGCGGGTCGCGCGTGAACCCCAACAGGCGTTGCGCCGGCGCCTCGAAGTAGTCGCGCCGGCGCAGCGCCAGGTCGTAGCGCTCCTCGGCCAGCGGCAGGAAGTCGAGCTTGAGCTGGCGGGCCACGCTCTCGATGGCGAGGCCCGCGTCCGCGCGCCCCTCGAGCACCGCGAGGCCCAGCTCCGTCTCGCTCAGCGCCGGCGGATCGGCATAGGCGAGGCCGTCGGCGGCGACGCCGGCCTCGTCGAGCAGCCGCAGCAGCAGGAGCTGGCTGCCCGCGTCGGCCTGGCGCCGCGCGACGCGGATGCGGCGCTTCTTCAGGTCCGCCATGCCCGCGATGCGCTTGGGATTGCCGGGGGCGAGCACGAGCCCCTGGCGCCGGCGCGCCCATTCGATCAGCACCACGTCCATGCCGGCCAGCGCGTCGCGCGCGGCCTCGACATTGTAGTCGTCGCCGGTGGCGTCGCGCAGATGCATGCCCGCCAGCGTCGCCTCGCCCGCCGCCAGGCGCCGGAGCCCGTCCAGGCTGCCGCCCGGCAGCGGCGCCAGGCCGCAGCCGGATTCGCGCGCCGTCCAGTCGAGCAGCGGATCGTGGCTGCCGGCGATCACCGGCGGCGGGGCCGGCCGGGCCACGCCGGCATAGTCCGCATGCTCGGCGACCCAGCGATCGATCAGCCGCCGCGGGAACAGCCATTTGCCGGTGACGCGGCTGCACGGGATCAGCCGGTCCCGCACCAGCTCGTAGATCTTGCGTTCCTTGACCCGCAGGTAGTCGGCGACCTCGCGGGTGGTCATCATGTCGTGCGGCCCGGCGCCCATCGCTCGAACTATATCAAGCCCGCCCCGGCCGCACCCGCCCCAATTCCCCATGCCGCGTGGGGTCGCTTTGCCCCGCCAACCCCGATATGTTCCGCTTCGGGTGAAGAGAGAAGAACCGTGAAGATCAATGGCAAGGAGGTCGCGGTCTGCGACTGCGACGGCACCATGACGCTCGACGGTGCCGCGCTGGCGAAGGCCTGCGGCGCCGGCGCGGCGGCCGATGTCCAGCACCGGCTCTGCCGCGCGCAGCTCGACAACTTCCAGGCCCTGCTGAAGCGCGGCGAGCCCCTGCTCGTCGCCTGCACCCAGGAAGCCCCGCTGTTCGACGAGACGCGCGCGGAAGCCGGCCTCGGCGAGCTGCCGGTGCGCTACGTCAACATCCGCGAGCGTGCCGGCTGGTCGGACGAAGGCGCCGCCGCCACGCCGAAGATCGCGGCGCTGCTGGCCGAGGCGGCGCTGGACATCGCGTCCACGTCGTCCGTGGCGCTGGAGTCCAAGGGCGTCACGCTGGTCTACGGCCGCGACGAGCGCGCCATCGATGTCGCCCGCCGCCTGCGCGAGCGGCTCGAGGTGACCGTCCTGCTCGACCGGCCGCAGGACGTGCTGCCGCCGCGCGTGATGGACGTGCCGATCTTCAAGGGCACCATCGTCGGCGCGCGCGGCCACCTGGGCGGCTTCGAGATCGTGGTCGACGACTACGCGGCGACGGTGCCGTCCGCGCGCCGGCAGCTCGCCTTCGAAGCGCCGCGCAACGGCGCCAGCGCCGCCTGCGACGTGATCCTCGACCTGACCGGCGGTACGCCGCTGTTCGCCGCGCACGAGAAGCGCGACGGGTACCTCCGTCCCGACCCGAACGACCCGGCTGCGGTCGAGCGCGCCGTCTTCGACCTGGTCGATCTCGTCGGCGAGTTCGACAAGCCGCGCTACATCGACTTCAAGGCCGATCTCTGCGCCCATTCCCGCAGCCGCAAGACCGGCTGCACGCGCTGCCTCGACCTCTGTCCGGTCGGCGCCATCAAGCCCGCCGGCGACAGCGTCGAGATCGACCCGCGCGTGTGCGCCGGCTGCGGCGCCTGCGCCTCGGTCTGCCCGACGGGAGCCGCGACCTATGCGATGCCCCCCGGCGACGCGCTGTTCCAGCGGCTGCGCACCGTGCTGTCGACCTACCGCGCGGCCGGCGGCGACAAGCCGGCCCTGCTGCTGCACGACGCTACGCACGGCGAGGAGATGATCGCCGCCATCGCGCGCACGGGCCGCGGCCTGCCGGCGCGGGTACTGCCCTTCGCGCTCAATTCGGTGACGCAGATAGGGTTCGACTTCTTCGCCTGCGCGCTCGCCTACGGCGCGGCGGAGCTCCGCGTGCTGGTCGGCCCGAAGAACCGCGACGAGCTTTCAGGCCTGGCGCAGCAGATCGGCCTCGCCGAGGCCGCGATGGCCGGCCTCGGCCACGGCGGCGGGCGCGTCACGATCGTCGACGAGCGCGACCCCGACGTGGTCGAGGCCGCGCTCTACGCGCTGCCCGGGCCGGCGCCGGCGCCGGCCGGCGGCTTCCTGCCCATGGGCGGCAAGCGCACGCTGGCGATGCTGGCGCTGCGCCATCTGCGCCAGCACGCCCCTACACCCGTCGACAGGGCGCCGCTCGACCTGCTGCCGCTGCCGCAAGGCGCGCCGTTCGGCTCGATCCGCGTGGACACGGCCGGCTGCACGCTGTGCCTGGCCTGCGTCGGCGCCTGCCCGACCGGCGCGCTCGGCGACGACCCCGACCGGCCGACGCTGACCTTCACCGAGGACGCCTGCGTGCAATGCGGCCTGTGCAAGGCGACCTGCCCGGAGAAGGTGATCGCGCTCGAGCCGCGCTTCAACTTCGCCGACCAGGCGCGCAGCGCCGTCGTGGTCAAGCGCGAGGCCCCGTTCCACTGCGTGCGCTGCGGCAAGCCCTTCGGCACGCGCGGCGCCATCGAGCGCATCGTCGAGAAGCTGGCCGGCAAGCACGCGATGTTCGCCCAACCGGACGCGAAGTTCCGCCTGATGATGTGCGAGGACTGCCGCGCCATCGCGCAGTTCGAGCAGGGCAACGAGCCCCTCGCCGGCCCGCCGCGCCCCAAGCCGCGCACCAGCGAGGACGACTTCCGCGAACGCGAGATCGAGGAAGCGCGGGCTCGGGTGCTCGCGGAGCGGCGGGGCAAGGACGGAAGCGGGTGAGACCGCGTCCTTCATCCTTCGAGACGCCCGCGAAGCGCGGGCTCATCCGGATGACGCGTTGAATGGGATTGCGGAGAATCCGTCATCCTGAGGAGCGAGCGAAGCGAGCGTCTCGAAGGATGAGAGACGCGGGCGCGGCAAACCGCATCCGCCTCCCGCCTCACGCCCGCACGTAGTTGAGCGACGCGAAGCGGTGGCGGAAGGCGGTCACGTCGCGGGCGATCGCGTCCAACGGGCGCCGTCCGGCCAGCGCGTCGGCGACGAAGCCCCCGAGCTCTTCCATGTCGGCGGCCTTCATGCCCCAGCGCACGATCTCGGGCGTGCCGAGGCGCAGGCCGTTGACGTCGCCTTCGACCGGCGCCATCGGCAGGCCGATGCCGCAGGCGAGGATGTTGGCGCGCCTGAGCGTGCGCGCCGCCGCCTGGCCGCCGCCGAACGGCGCGGCCTCGATCGCGAACTGGTGCGACGTCGTGGCGCCGCGGTCGCGCGCATAGACCGGCACGTCGCGCCGGACCAGCGCCGCGGCCAGCGCCCGCGCGGTCTCGGCCATCGCCCCGGCGTAGGCGGCGCCGAACGCCTTCCAGTCGAGCAGCGTGAGCGCGAGCGCGGCCGATTTCGACACGTCGAAATTGGCGGTCAGGCCCGGATAGGCGATGCGGTCGAGCCGCTCCGCCAGCGCCGCGTCGCTGGTCAGGATCAGGCCCGATGGCGGGCCGCCGAGGCTCTTGTAGGTGCTCATGGTCATGACATGCGCGCCTTCGGCCAGCGGGCGCTGCCAGGCGCCGCCGGCGATCATGCCCGATAGATGCGCCGCGTCGAACAGGACCAGCGCGCCGACCTCGTCGGCGACCCGGCGGATCTCCCGCACCGGATGGGGAAACAGGTTGAGGCTGCCGCCGACCGAGATCAGCTTCGGCTTGAGCCGCCGCGCGTCGCGCCCGAGCGCCTCGACGTCGATCGTGTAGTTGCGCGCGTCCACCGGCGCCGGATGGGTGACGATGCCGTAGCATCCGGCGGCGCCGGCGTGATGATGCGTGACATGGCCGCCGATCTCCGCCGGCGGCGCGATGATCGCGTCGCCCGGCCTGGCCGTGGCCATGAAGGTGTAGAGATTGGCGATCGCGCCGGAGGGCACGCGGATCTCGGCGAAGCCGGCCTCGAACACCTCGGCCGCCAATTCGGCGGCGATCACCTCGATCTTCTCGATCGCCTCCAGGCCCATCTCGTACTTGTCGCCCGGATAGCCCAGCGACGCGCGCGTGCCGAGACCTTGCGCCAGCACCGCCTCGGCCTTCGGGTTCATGACGTTGGACGCGGGATTGAGGTTGATGCACTCGACCTCGTGGATGCGGCGGCTTTCCGCGATCAGGGCCATGAGCTCGGCCTCCGTCGCCGCCGCATCGCGCTCCGCGACGCGGCCGGCGATCGCGTGGACATAGGACTCCACCGGCGCCGGCACCCATGACCGTTTCTGCAATGTCAGCGACATCTCCGATCCCCTCTGTCCCAGCTCGTCCGCCCTAGCGGCGCTGCGCGATCACCACGCCGCCCATGATAGCCGCCATGGCGGCCAGCATCGGCCCCGTCAACGGGTCGCCCAGCCACAGCCACGAGACCACCACGCCGACCACCGGCTGCAGGAACTGCACCACGCCCATGCGCCCGATTCCACCCCGTCCCAGCGCCCAGTACCACGCGACATAGGCCACGACGGTCGAGACGAGCGCCAGGTAGCCGATTGCGAGCCAGGCGGACAGCACCGAGCCGCCGGGCTCCGGCGCCCAGGAGACGAAGAAAAGCAAGGGCGCCAGCGCCGGCGCCGACAGGCCGGCGCCCCAGAACGTCGCGGCCCAGGGCGAATAGCCCTGCTGCTGCAGCCGGCCGCCGGCGACATAGCCGAGCGAGGCCGCCAGCGCCGCCAGGATCATCAGCCCGTCGCCCAGCGTCGACGCCTCGCCCGCGCCGCCGCGCGAGGACAGGAGCAGCGCCTCGCCGCCCAGCGCGAGCAGCGACCCCATCCACCAGCGCCGGACCGGAAGGCGGCGCTCGATGAGTGCGGCATAGAGCCCGGTGAACACCGGCAGTGCCGCCAGGATCAGCACGCCGCGCGCGGCCGAGCCGTAGCGCAGGCCGATCGTGTAGAGCAGCGGAAAGGCGACGAAGCCGCCGAACGAGGACAGCGCCAGCAGGCGCCAATGCGCCGGCTGGCGCGGCAGCCGGAAGCCCATCGCGAGCGCCAGCGGCACGGTCAAGAGCGCCGCCAGGACGGTGCGCAGGATGGCGGGCCCGAGCGGGTCCATCGCCGTCACCGCGACCTTGGTCACCGGCGCGGTCAGGCCCCAGGCCGAGACGGCGAACACCGCAGCCGCCAGCGTCAGCGCGCCCGCTTGCGGGCTTGACGTCTTGGCCAAAGGGAAAAGGGCCGGCTACTGCGCCTTCGTGGCGCCGCTGGCGCTGGCACGGCACAGGCCCTCGGCGCGCGTTTTGAAGGTTTCGGCCATGGCCGGCTGGATCATGCCCTCCTTGACCATCTTGTCGACCTTGGCGCCGTGCTCGGCCATGCAGCGCGAGAAGGGATCGTCGGCGGCGGGCGCCGGCGGCTGCCCGGCCGCGACGCGGCCGGCCGCGCGCAGGTCGTCGCGATGCAGATAGGCGAGCAGCCCGAGCGCCGCGACCGCCACCAGCACGGCGGCCAGCCGCGCGGTCGCGCCATCCAGGGGCGAGCTGCGGGCGGCGGGCGGCGGCCGGGCGACCATGGCGCGACCTTACGGTCTCGGACGGCGCTTGGCAAAGCGGGAAAACGCGCACCGCCCCAAAGGCTTGCGCCGGCCCGTTAGCCCCGGAATCATTGGGGGCGACAGGACCGGCGGGCGTGCCTATATTGGGGAGCGTCGTATCCGGCTGGGAATATCGATGCGCGATCCGTTCGGCCGCTCCATCACGTATCTCCGGGTCTCGGTCACCGACCGGTGCGACCTGCGCTGCGTGTATTGCATGGCCGAGGACATGACGTTCCTGCCCAAGGCCGAGATCCTGAGCCTCGAGGAGCTGGAGCGCCTGTGCGGCGCGTTCATCCGCCTCGGCGTGCGCAAGCTCAGGCTGACCGGCGGCGAGCCGCTGGTCCGCCGCAACATCATGAGCCTGGTGCGCGGCCTCGGCCGCTGGCTCGGCCCAAAGGATCGGGGTTGGGGTCTGGACGAGCTGACGCTGACCACCAACGGCACGCAGCTCGCGCGCTACGCCGCCGAGCTGGCGGACGCCGGCGTCCGGCGCGTCAACGTGTCGCTCGACACGCTCGACCCGGCCAAGTTCGCCGCCATCACGCGCTGGGGCAGGCTCGACCAGGTGCTGGCCGGCATCGGCGCCGCCCAGGAAGCGGGCCTGCGCATCAAGATCAACGCCGTGGCGCTGAAGGGCGTCAACGACGACGAGCTCGACCGCATGGTCGCCTGGTGCGGCGACGAGGGCCACGACCTCACCATCATCGAGGTGATGCCGATGGGCGACATCGGCAGGCAGCGCGTCGACCAGTACCTGCCGATCTCGATGGTGCGGGCGGGCTTGAAGCGGCGCTGGACGCTCGAGGACGTCGACCACACGACCGGCGGCCCGGCGCGCTACGTGCGCGTCAGGGAGACCGGCGGCCTCGTCGGCTTCATCACGCCGCTGACGCATAATTTCTGCGAGAGCTGCAACCGCGTGCGGCTGACCTGCACCGGCACGCTCTACATGTGCCTGGGCCAGGAGGACGCCGCCGACCTGCGCGCGCCGCTCCGGCAGAGCGACGACGACGGGCTGCTCGACCGGGCGATCCATGCCGCCATCGCGCGCAAGCCCAAGGGCCACGACTTCGTGATCGACCGCCGTCACGCGCCGCGCTCGGTCAGCCGGCACATGAGCGTCACCGGCGGCTGACGCGGTGTAAGCGGTGCGCCGTCCCCACGTTGCCGGTATTGACCGGATTGGGGTGAAGTCGGCTTCCGATTGGAGCCGCAGGCATGGCTGGTTGTCCAAGTACTTTGCCAACGAAGGCACCAAGCTCCAGGCGCGTGGAGGTCTTGAGCGGAGCAGAGCGCCGGCGCCGGTGGTCGGCGGCGGAGAAGGCGTCGATCGTTGCGGAGAGCTTTGCACCGGGCGCCATCGCGCGGCAGGTAGCGCTGCGGCATGGGCTGCACCCGAACCAGATCTACGCGTGGCGCTGCGAGTTGGCGACGGTTCGTCGGCACGCGGCGCGTGAAGCGCTGCCGGGGTTCGTGCCGGTCGCTGTGGCGCGGAGCGGCAGCGAGATGGCGCGGCTGGCGTCGGGCATGGTGGAGATCGAGCTTTGCGGCGCGATCGTGCGCATTGCGCCGGGCGTCGTGCCTGAGTTCCTGCGCGTGGTGTTGAGCGCGGTGAAAGCGTCATGATCGTGCCGCCGGCCGGCGTTCGGGTTCTGGTGGCGAGCAAGCCGGTCGACTTCCGCAAGGGGATGGACGGGCTTGCGGCGCTGGCGCAGCAGGAGTTGGGGCAAGACCCGTTCTGCGGCACGGTGCTGGTATTCCGGGCCAAGCGGGCGGACCGGCTGAAGCTGCTGGTGTGGGACGGCAGCGGGCTGGTGCTGGTGAGCAAGCGGCTGGAGCAGGGCCGGTTCAAATGGCCGCCGGTGATGAATGGCATGATGCGGCTGTCGCCGGCGCAGTTGGCTGCGCTGCTCGAAGGGCTCGACTGGTCGCGCGTGCACGTGCCGCGGATCCTGCGGCCGAAGCTGGCATCGTGAGGCTGCGACACGATGACTCAGCGCGTGATCATCCTGTCGCGATGACGCGCGAATCGTGATTCACTGCGGGCATGGCCGAGGCCGTGAACGATCCGCTTCCCAATGATGTAGCCGCGCTCCAGGTGCTGCTGCGCAACGTGACGGCGGAGCGTGACGCGGCGATCGCCGAGCGCGACCTGGAAAGGGAGCGCAACGAGCGGCTGAAGCATCTCTTGCACCAGCTGCGGCGAGCGCAGTTCGGCCGCCGCTCGGAGAAGCTCGATGCCGATCAGATGCAGCTCGCGCTCGAGGACATCGAGCAGGCAATAGCCGAGAACGAGGCCGAGGCGGAGAAGCGCAACCCGCCGCTGCGCGCCGAGCGCGGCCGGCACCGGCGCGAGGCGCGCCCGTCCCTGCCGGCGCATCTGCCGCGCATCGAGGTCACCGTCGAGCCCGAGACCACCGCCTGCCCGTGCTGCCGGGGCACGATGCATGTGATTGGCGAGGACAAGTCGGAGCGGCTCGACGTCGTCCCGGCGCAGTACCGGGTGATCGTCACCCGCCGTCCGAAGTACGCCTGCCGCGCCTGCTCGGGTACGGTCGTGCAGGCGCCGGCCCCGGCGCGGCTGATCGAGGGCGGACTGCCGACCGAGGCGCTGGTCGCCCAGGTGCTGGTCAACAAGTACGCCCACCATCTGCCGCTCTACCGTCAGGCGCAGATGCTGGCGAGCCAGGGCATCGCCATCGACCGCTCGACCCTGGCGTGCTGGGTCGGCCATGCCGCCGCCGAGCTTGCACCGCTGACCGGGCGGCTGCTCGCGATGATCCTCGCCTCACCGAAGATCGCCGTCGACGAGACGCCGGTGCCCGTGCTCGACCCCGGGCGCGGGCGAACCAAGACCGGCTACTTCTGGGCCATCGCGCGCGACGACCGGCCGTGGGGCGGCAGCGACCCGCCCGCCGTCGTCTACACCTATGCGCCGGGCCGCGGTGGTGCGGAGGGCCTGAAGCCGTTGATGAGCTATGCCGGCATCGTGCAGTGCGACGGCTACGCCGCCTACAAGCAACTGGCCGATCCCGATCGCGCGGCCGGCACCGTGACGCTCGCCTTCTGCTGGACGCATCTGCGGCGGCGCTTCTACGACCTCGCCAAGGAAGGCGCCGCGCCGATCGCCGAGGAGGCGCTCCGGCGCATCGCCGCGCTCTACGCGATCGAGGCTGGCATTCGCGGCCGCAGCGCCGCGGAACGTCGCGCCGTCCGTCAGGCCAAGAGCCAACCGCTCGTCGCGGTGCTCAAGGCCTGGCTCGAGCAGCAGCTCGCCGGTCTGTCAGGCAAGTCCACCCTCGCCGGCGACATCCGTTACGGCCTCAACCACTGGGACGGCCTGACGCGCTATCTCCAAGACGGCCGCATCGAGATGGACACCAACATCGTCGAGCGCTCGATCAGGCCAGTGGCCCTCAATCGCAAGAATGCTCTGTTCGCCGGCCACGACGAGGGCGCGGCCAACTGGGCCTGCATCGCCTCGCTCATCGAGACCTGCAAGCTCTGCGGCGTCGAGCCGCAGTCCTGGCTCGCCGGCACCCTCACCAAGCTCGTCAATCTCTGGCCCGCCGCGCGCATCGACGAGCTCTTGCCTTGGAACGCTCCACGCCTCGCAGCTTGAGCTATCATCCCATCGTATGGGCAAGGGTCTATCATCCCATCGTATGGGCAAGGGTCCAGAAGCACCGCTTACGACGCGGTCACGCCGCGCGTCGGATCAGGACATCGGCCGGGATACGCCATTCGTCGTGCAGGCGACGAATCGCCCGAAGCGGCAGTATGCGGGTTCAGGGGCGGGTTCAGGGGACACTATACTTATTCGGGTTCAAGGGACACTATACTCATTTCCCCTTGGCATTCAGGGGAGAGGGTTCAGGGGAGGGTTCAGGGGACACTATACTCATTTCCCCTTGGCATTCGGCTTCGGTCCGGGCCTTGCGGCGGGCGAGAACGCGGCCGCTGGGCAGCTGCCGCCCCGCGCGCTCGCCGGCGCGACTCCAATTACGTATGATGTCCCCATAATTCCAACGTATATAATTCCTGTCCCCATAATTCCCGTATGATGTCCCCATAATTCCACATCATCCCATGTCCGCACGCCCTACCCCGCCGGCCTTCGCCGCGAGTGCGGCACCACGGCGAGCGCCAGCGCCACATCGATGAGCGCGAACGCGAGCAGCGCCGCCAGCAGCACGTTCGCGCCGGAAAGGTCGAGCAGGAACGCGGCCGCCCCGGGCGCCAGCGCCGAGGCCAGCATGGACGGCCGGCCGAGCTTGCCCATCAAGATCGCGTAGCCGGTCGCGCCGAACAGCGCCAGCGGCAGGGTGCCGCGCGCGATCGATCGGATGCCCACGCCGGCGCCGTAGAGCACCAGCGCCAGGGCGAGGATCGGAAATCCCAGCAGCAGCATGGCAATGCCGGTCGAGACCAGCAGCGTCGACACGACCATGGTCCAGACCGGATGGAAATGCCGGCCGACCGCCATCTCCACGACGCGCGCGCCGACCTGGCTCGGGCCCACCAGGGCGCCGAGTCCGACCGCGGCGGCCAGCGGGATGTCGCGCGCCTGCAGCACGGTCAGCAGGTGCACCGAGAACACCGCCGTGATGACCGAGGACAGGGTCAGGCACAGCGCGACGAGCCAGAACAGGGAGGCGCTCGGCGCCGCCGCCGCTTCCGCCTCGCCCGCCGCCGGCCCCGCCTTTCGCGCCGACGGCGCCGGCAGATCGCGGCGTTCCTCGCGCGGCAGGGCGAACCAGCAGATCGGCAGCAGGACCAGCAGGTCGATCGCGGCATAGACCAGGCAGGCGCCGCGCCAGCCCAGGTTCGCCGCCAGGAAGGCGCTCAGCGGCCAGCAGACCGTGCTGGCGAAGCCGCCATAGAGCGTGAGCGTCGTGATGGCCCGGCGCGCCTCGGTGCCGTAGAGGCGGCCGAGCGTGGCGAAGGCGGGATCGTAGAGGCCGGCGCCGATCCCCACGCCCATCACGAGCCAGGCCAGCACGTGGAGCGGGTAGTGCTGCGCCAGCGCCAGCCCGACATGCCCGAGCGCCAGCATCATGGCGCCGACCGCCAGAACGGGACGTCCGCCGAAGCGCTCGATCTCGCGCCCCACGCGCGGCGAGATCGCGCCGGCGACCAGCAGACCGGCCGTGAATCCGCCGACCACCCAGGTCAGCGGCCAGCCCGTGTCCTCGGCGACCGGCTTCGCCAGCACGGCCGGCAGGTAGTAGGACGAGCCCCAGGCCAGGATCTGGTTGATGCCCAGCGCGCCGACGACGAGCCATTGCGACCGAGAGCCGAGGCCCGGCGCCATCGGGGCGGTCACCGGCGGCTGGTCCCGGCCTCGTACCAGTGCTTGGTTGCTTCCGTCAGGCGCACGACCGACAACATCACTGGAACCTCGACCAACACCCCGACGACCGTGGCCAGCGCCGCGCCGGACTCGAAGCCGAACAGCACGATCGCCGTCGCCACCGCCAGCTCGAAGAAGTTGCTGGCGCCGATCAGCGCCGACGGCGCCGCGATGCAATGCGGCACACGCGCGGCGCGGTTGAGAAGATAGGCCAGCCCGGCGTTGAAATAAACCTGCAACAGGATCGGTACCGCGAGCATCGCGATGACCAGCGGCTCTGCCGTGATCTGCCGCCCCTGGAAGCCGAACAGCAGCACCAGCGTCGCCAGCAGCGCGACCAACGACACCGGCGACATCGCCTTCAGCATCCGCGCGAGCGCCGCCTCGCCGCCGGCGGCCAAAAGGCGCCGCCGCCACGCCTGGGCGGCGATCACCGGCACCACGATGTAGACGACGACCGACAGCGCCAGCGTCTCCCACGGCACCGCGATCGACGACATGCCCAGCAGCAGCCCCACGATCGGCGCGAAGGCGAAGACCATGATCGTGTCGTTGAGCGCGACCTGGCCGAGCGTGAAGTTGGCGTCGCCGTCGCAGAGGCCGCTCCAGACGAACACCATGGCGGTGCACGGCGCCGCCGCCAGCAGGATCAGGCCGGCGACATACGCGTCGAGCTGGTCCGGCGGCAGGTACGGCGCGAACACGTGGCGGATGAAGATCCAGCCGAGCACCGCCATCGAGAAGGGCTTCACCGCCCAGTTGACCAGCACCGTCACGGTCACGCCGCGCCACGCCGACGCCACCCGGCCCATGGCGCCGAAGTCCACGCGCAGCAGCATCGGCACGATCATCAGCCAGACCAGCCCGGCCACCGGCAGGTTGACGCGCGCGACCTCGGCCCGGCCGAGGGCCTGGAACGGCGCGGGCGCGAGATGGCCCAGCGCCACGCCGGCGACGATGCACAGCGCGACCCAGAGCGTCAGATAGCGCTCGACGAGGCCGAGGCGCGCCTTCGGCGCCGGCGCGGCGATCTCCGTCATTCGTCGCTTCCCGCCGCAGGAATCCGGCCGATGGCATCGACCGCCCGCCGCAGCGCGACCGCGTCCAGCGCCTCGGCGTCGAGCGCGAGGAAGGCGCGGATGCGCGCCTCGAGCGTAACGTAGGCGCGGCGGAAGGCGCGGCGCTTGTCGGCGTCGCCGCCGGCTTCGGCGGCGGGATCGGGCAAGCCCCAATGCGCCGTCATCGGCCCGCCCGGCCAGACCGGGCAGGCCTCGCCTGCCGCGTCGTCGCAGACCGTGACGACGAGATCCATCACCGGCGCGCCGGGCGCGGCGAACGCGTCCCAGCTCTTGCTGCCGAGGCCGCTCACGTCGAAGCCTTCGGCCCTCAGCAGCTCCAGCGCGAACGGGTTCGGCGCGGATTTCGGATGGCTTCCGGCGCTGAAGGCGCGCCAGCGCCCCTGCCCCAGCCGGTTCACCAGCGCCTCGGCGAGGATGCTCCGCGCCGAGTTGCCGGTGCACAGGATCAGAATGTTGCGCGGCGTCACGCCCGGGTCAGCCGCGGCAGGCCGCGCGGCCGGTTTCGGCCGGCGCGGTTTCCCGCGACGGCGCGGCGGCGCGGCAGGCGGCGCGACCGGCCTGCCCGGGCGCGGGCTCGCGCGCCGCCTTGTCGGCCGTGTCCTCGCCGTAGGTCGTGGCCGCTGCGGTGGTGTGGAACGTCTCCCAGGAAATCCCGTCCGGGTCCTTCAGCCAGGCCTTGTTCGAGCGCGCGTAGCAGCAGGCCGCCTGGTGCTGCTTGGCCACCTCGCTGCCGGCGGCGGCGAGCCGCTCAGCGACCGCGCCGAGATCCGCGTCGCTTTCGACCTGGATGCCCAGGTGATCGACGCCGGTGGTGGCGCCGCACCGCGAGATCGCGAAGTTCACGCGCGGATCGTCGAGCATCCACTTGGCATAGTCCGGCTTCAGCACGGCGGGCGCCGTGTTGAACAGCGTGGAATAGAACGCGATCGACTTCTCAAGATCGTTGACGGCGACGTGCACGTGCAGGCGTTGCATCTTCGGCTCCCTTGGCGAATGCGGTGGTCCCGGGGATGCCGCAGCCCTCGCCGCGGCAGCAGTTCTCGGTCAGGAATCCCAGCAGCCGGTTCATGACGGCGAAGTTGGCCGCGTAGATGATCGACCGCCCCTGGCGCCGCGCCAGCACCAGGCCGGCATGGCGCAGCTGCGCCAGGTGGAACGACAGCGTCGGGCCGGCGAGATCGAGCTTCTCGGCCACCCGGCCCGCCGGCAGTCCCTCAGGACCCGCCTGCACCAGCAGCCGGAACACGTCGATCCGGTTCTCCTGCGCCAGCGCGCCGAGCGCGGCGACGGCGTCTGTCGTTTTCATGTTTCTATAATTATGAAAATATGGACCGGTGTCAAGCGCCATCGCGCGCGCCGATGCGGCCCGGCGCGACCGCGGCAGCCGAAGAGCCGAACGCGCCCG
>JAKLKW010000036.1 GCA_023150455.1 Alphaproteobacteria bacterium
ATCCGCGCGCGCAAACATTTGAGTCGGCGGCCGGATCAACGGCCGCTCAGCGTATTCCCGATTTGGTTGCAGCACAACTTGGCGGTGCTCTCTCGCGGACGTGGTGCTATGCTGATCGGCACCACGTTGCGCCGCGGCCTTGAGCTCCGGCGCGACCGCCGGAACTGGGGGACCGGGGCGTGACGGCAATCGCTGGCGCATCTCCGCCCGACCGACCGCGCCGCATCGCGAAGGCCGCTGCCTGGATCGGCGCGGTCGCGCTGTTGTCCGCGGTCATCGCCGGCGCCGTCGAGACGCAGCCCGTCGACGACGAGGCACGGCGCGTCGGCATCGTGGAATGCGCCGACGACCGGGGCGGCGCTCACAATCCCGGCTTGGCCGCGGTCACCGACCGGATCGTCTGCTTCCAGGCCTTCGTGGTCAATTTCGACCTCGGCGACGACGACGACGGCGACGGCAAGCCGGACGTGCTCGCCGTGCCGCACTGGGTAAGCCAGCGCGTCGACCGCAAGACGCGCGAGCCGCGCGGCGGCCCGCGCCCGCGCGCCTGGTACACGATCCCCGATCTCGCCCGCGAGCCCAACCCGGTCGCGCCGACCGACGACAGCTACAAGTTCTCGAAGTCCTTCCGCGACGCGCATCCGAACTGGTACGACCGCGGCCACATGGCGCAGAAGTTCCTGGCCGAACGGCTGGGGCCGGACGCGGGCAAGTTCACGCACAACGTGGGCAACGCCGTGCCGCAGCGCAGCCGCTTCAACAGCGGACCGTGGCTCAAGCTCGAATGCTACACCGGCGCGCTGGCCAACCGGCACGGCAGCATCTGGGTCATCAGCGGGCCGGTCTTCCTGCGGGGCGGGCCGACGCATTGGCTCCGGGAAAAGGGCCGCAAGGCGCTCAAGGTCGCCATCCCCGACGCCCTGTTCAAGATCGTCGCACGCCGGGACGACGCCGGCGCGTGGGACGCGCTCGCCTTCGTCTACCCGCAGGACCATCCGAGCTACCGCAAGGGCCCGTTCCTGCCGTCGGCTTGGCTGACCTCGGTCGCGCGCATCGAGAGCCTGACCGGACAGCGGTTCTTCACCGAGCTGGGTCCCGACGCGGCGAAACTGAAGAAGCGGGTGGCCGCGACGGTCTGGCCCGTCGCATCGACCGACTACGACCAGGGATGCAGGAAATTCGCGAAGGAGGGCACATGAGCGACCCGGTCCCGCCCGCAGCCGAGGGCCCGAGCGAGGCCGAGCGCCTGTATCGCAAGGAGGCGAAGGACGCGCTCGAGCTCTTGACCTATGCCGTCGAGAGCGGCTTCAAGACCGCCGAGGGACTGACGGTTTCCGCCGACATCATGACCACGATCAAGACGGCGGCGGCGGCGCTCGACAAGACGCCGGTCGGCGAGGCGCTGAAGAACGGGCCCGACGAATGGATCAAGTTCCAGGCCGCGTATCACCAGCTGGCCGCGCTGCTGCACCCGGTCACCGCCGACACGCTGCGCGCGACGGCTACCGCGGGCGGCGGGACGATCCGCTGGTTCTCTCCGGAAACCTGGATGCCGGGCAACCTGGCGGCGGCACAGCGCTTCGCGCGCGGCCTGTTCGTCACCACCATCCTGTTCGCCGCCTTCATCGTCTTGGCCGGCTGGATGCAGCGCCGCTATGGGCCGATCCTGGACGGCGAGGTCGACCGGATCAACACATGGCTGCAGCTCATGGAAGGGCTGCTGCCGTTCTCCTATGGCGGGCTGGGCGCCTGCGTGTTCCTGCTGCGCTCGGCGCACAGCAACATCCACGCGCGCACCTTCGACGTGCGGCGCAAGCCGGAATACTTCAACCGCATCCTGCTCGGCACCGTGGCGGGCGGCACGATCACCCTGTTCGTCAACCAGGTCACGACCGAGGAAGGCGAGACGATCCAGCTCAGCGCCGCCGCGCTCGGGTTCCTCGCCGGCTACAGCACCGACTTCCTGTTCCAGACGATCGAGCGCGTCATCAACGCCATCCTGCCCAAGGTCGGCATCGAGACCGTGCAGACGGCAAGGCCCTCGCCGCGACCGCCCGGCGACGCGCTCAACATCGGCATGACGCTGAAGGAGCTGACCGACCGCTTCGACGCCGCGACGGGCAACGACAAGGAGCTGTACCGCACGCTGATCGAGCGGCTCAGGGACAGGATCTAGACGGGCATCCGTGGCTGCACCGGGTGGGGCGCGTCGCATTCCGGCCGCGCTCTTGAACTTGATCGCAAGGCTGCGGCTTCGCGCACCGCCGGCCGCGCGCGACGAGCCGATCAAGGTGTTGTCGTTGGAGCAGGAAGCCGAGCACGCCGAAATCGAGAACTTCGAGCGGCAAGGCGAACAGGCCTATTCCGCCATGTATGACGCGATGGGCTCGGCGGCGGCCGGCCACTACAACGACGCCAAATATTTCTTCGCCCAAGCGATCAGCCATGCGGAGCGAGCCGGGCTGAACGACGAGGCGAGGCGGTTGCGGGCACGTCTCGACCACATCATCGCCGTCTTCCGCCACCAGTTCCCGTAATCGCCTTCCCGGCGCGATGCGTCGGAAGTACTTCCCTGAACGGGCACGCGCCCGCCGAAACCGGCCTATTCTGCGTCCAAAGACGGACGGACATGATCTATGTCAATGCGGGAATCCCACCAGGGAACCAGCATGATTTCAGTTCTGCAAACACCAGCAAGCGAGGGATGAAGCGAACCCGCGAACTGCCTTCGATTGAGTGCGATGAGATCGACAAAGCGCCTCGCCGGATCTCGCTGCGACAGCTTGCCGGGATCTACGCGGTCGCTCTCCGCCCACGGCATAGCTGATGGCGACGTCGCGCAGCGTGGCCGCGGGCATTGGCACTGAGAGGAGAGATCCATGAGGAACAAGACGGTTGCTCTCTTGGGCGCGGTTGCGCTGATGGGGGAGCCCGCGCTGGCCGCCGATCCGGCGGCCATCGACTGGTCGAAGATCCCCGCCAAGTCGATCACGCTGTTCTATCCCGGACAATCGACCTACGACTGGCTGCTGAGCCCCGATCACAAGAAGGGCGACAAGCAGGTCGCGCAGGGGAAGGCCTGTCTGTCCTGTCACGAGGGTGACGAGGCGGACATCGGCAACAAGCTGGTGAAAGGCGGCGCGCTGGAGCCGACGCCGATCACCGGCAAGAACGGCACGCTGCCGCTGTCGGTGCAGGCGGCGCACGACAAGGAGTTCGTCTATTTCCGCATGCAGTGGAAGTCCCAGATGAACCGCGAGGGGCGCATGCACGACTACGTGCGCTTCGACGGCAAGGAGTGGAAGTCGTACGGCAGCTACCGCTCTCACGAGAAGGTGCGCTCGGGCGCCGAGCCACCGCTGTACGAGGACCGGGTCGCGATCATGCTCGACGACGGCAAGGTGGAACGGTTCGCCCAGCAGGGCTGCTGGCTGACCTGCCACAACGGCATGCGGGACGCGCCGAAGATGGCGAGCAAGGATGCCGTGAAGAAGCATCCCTTCCTGGGCGACGCCGGCATGAAGAAGGACGAGGTCCTCAAGTATCTCGCCATCACGCGTTCGGATGCGGAGGCGAGCTGGGACAAGCCGAAATCGGCCGAGGAGATCGCCAAGCTGAAGGCGGCCGGCCAGTTCCTCGACCTCATGCAGTGGCGGACCGCGCGCAGCAACCCCGTCGGCATGGCCGACGACGGCTACGTGCTGGAATTCCGCCTGTTCGACGCCGGCGCCAACCCGTTCGCTTCCAACATCGACGGCAAGACGAAACTGCCGAAATACATGTTCGACGCCGGCAAGACGGGCTTCAAGGCGTTGCGCGCCGAGGATATCGGCAACGCCGCCAAGCCGGCGGCGGTCGTCCGCGAGGAGAATGCCGCGCCCTTCGACCCGAACGCGGGCTGGAAAGAGGGCGACATCCTTCCCGGCCGCCTGATCAGCCGCGCCGACGCCAAGGGGTCGGCCGCCGACAACGACTATGCGAAGGGAACCTGGAAGGACGGCGCCTATACGCTGTTGTGGCGGCGCAAGCTGGATACCGGCAATCCGGCGGACGACAAGATCATGAAGGCCGGCGGCGTCTACACGATCGGCATCGCCGTGCACGACGACAACGTCACCACCCGCTACCACTTCGTCTCGTTCCCGCTGAGCCTTGGGATCGGCGCGGACGCCAATATCAAGGCGGTGACGCTGAACTAGCTCTTGTCCTGGCCGGCGCCCGGCCGACTCGAAGTTCGGCCGGGCGCAGCCGGCAGTCACCGCGACGTCGGGATTGCCGGGGCCTTGCTCCAGCAGGCGACAATCCCGGAAAAAGGAATCGGCGGCATGTTCAAGCGCATATGCAAATGGCTGTTCGCACCGCGTGGCGGATGGCTGTTGGCCGGATTTGTGTTGGCGTCGTTCGCCGCCGGCGTCGTGTTCTGGGGCGGCTTCAACTGGGCGATGGAACTGTCGAACACCGAAACCTTCTGCATCTCGTGCCACGAGATGCGCGACAACGTGTACGCCGAAATCAAGACCACGCCGCATTTCAGCAATCGCACCGGCGTGCGCGCGGTTTGCTCCGATTGCCACGTGCCGAAGGACTGGGTGTACAAGGTCGTGCGCAAGGTGCGCGCCACGAACGAGCTGTATCACAAGATCATCGGCACCGTGGACACGCGCGAGAAGTTCGACGCGGCCCGCGTCGACCTGGCCAAGTCGGTGTGGACGGCGATGCGATCGACCGACTCGCGCGAATGCCGCAACTGCCACTCTTTCGAGTTCATGGACAAGGAAAAGCAGGTGCGCCCTGCGCAGCGCAGGCACGCCGAAGCGCGCGAGAAGGGGATGACCTGCATCGACTGCCACCAGGGGATCGCGCACAAGCTGCCGAAGGACTGGGAAGCGGCGTGGAAGCAGGTCGTGGGAAAATAGCGACGCTGCGCGGCTCCTCGCGCGACTGGACGGCCCGGACAATCCGCAGCACTAGCCCCGAATGTAGTGTTCCAGCTGATCGATGACGAATTCCTGGTCGGCGATCTTGCTGCTCACCAGGTCACCGATCGAAACGACGCCGACCAGCTTCCCGCCATCGATAACGGGGAGGTGGCGAACACGGCCCTTGGTCATCACCGCCATGGCTTCTTCGACGGTCTGCTCGGGCCGCGCGACGAGCACCGGCGTCCGCATGATCTCTTCAACGCGCGTTGTCGGGGAGGACTTCCCTTTCAGAAACACGTTCCGCGCGTATTGCCGCTCGGTGACGATGCCGATGAGCCTGTCTCCATCCATGACCAGCAACGAGCCCACGTCGTGCTCCGCCAGCTTCTTGATGGCATCGAACACCGTTGCGCCCTTCGCGATGGAAAGAACCTCGCGGCCCTTGCGATCGAGCAGCTGTCTGAGTGTTGTCATCGGCGACCTCCACGGTCGCGCCGGCTATCCAAGGTCCAGTTCAGCGCATCGGCCCGCTACGGGTCATCCGCTGCAGCGGATTCGGGACCAGGAAATGCAGGCGACCGCTCCGTCGGTGATGCCGAGAACCGCCGACCTTCCGTGACCCGTGCAGTCCATCGGGCGTGTGTCGGGCGAGCGGCAGTCCGTGCACACGGCCGCTTGAGGATTCTCGGCGTTTTCCGCGATGTCCATCAGGGCGACCGCGGCAAGCTGATAGTGAAGGCGCTCTTCCGGGTCAGGGTTCGTCTCGGCGACGCTCAGCAGTTCCAGCGCCTTGTCGCGCCAAGGGTTCTCCTCGAGCATGCCGCATCATCTCAAATGCCCCGAATTCGGCAATGATCTGGATCAATGGGCAAATGGCGCACTCGATGATCGGGCTCCGGGCGCGGCCGCACGCCGCGCATGCGCCGAAGGTCCGCATTGCTGCGGCAGGCAGAGCCGCTTGGCACTGGATAGCCGCAGGCCTTGCGAATACGCTTGTGCCGGCAGGGGGCGATTTCATGGATGACCGGCAAGCGGGGTGCTGTCGAGCGCGTGGCGGGCCCGGGCGGCGCGCGGCGGGGTCGCGGGCGGCTCCGCGGGGGCCAAGGTGAAGACCCACATTCGCCGTGTGATCCTGGAATCGGAACGCCGCAGCGAACGCGCCTCGGCGACCATCCGGCTGCTCAGCTTCATCGGGCTCTCGGTCGTCCTGCTCAGCGTGCAGCACCACGGGCCGACTCATCTGGGAATTCCCGTGCTCGTCGGCTACGCCGTCGTGACCGCAGCCGATTTCTGGGTCACGCGCCGCGGCCGGATCGACGTGCCGCCGATTTGGCTGGCCTTCGTCCTGGCGACATGCGACGTGCTGTTGCTGCTCGCGCTGCTGACCACGATCGCGCAGGCGGGACACGTTCCCTTCACCGAGACGCTTGCGCTGCCCATCGCGGCGTTGATCTACCTGTTCCTGGCCCATGCCGCGATCCGCTACCATCCGGGGCTGGTCGTCTACACGGCGGGACTCTTCATCGGCAGCTGGTTGCTGGTCTTCGTGATGCTTGATTGGCTGAAGCCGGAAGACCTGGCCGCGGGCGAGCTGATCGGTGGACCACTGCACGGCCCGGCTCACGGCGTGGCGGTGCGCATGGCGATCGTCGCGCTCACCGCCGTGGCGCTCGCCTTCGTGGTCGCGCGCAAGCACCAGCTGCGCCTGGCGAACATTGTCGCCAGCCGCATGCGCTCGAACCTCGCGCCGTACCTCCCGCCCAACCTCGTTTCGTCGCTGAGCTACGAAGGGGCGGCGGCGATCGAGCGGCCGCAGCGCCTGACGGCGGCCGTCCTGTTCGCCGACATCCGCGGCTTCACGTCCATGTCCGAGCGCCAGGAGCCCGAGGCGGTCGCGGCGTTTCTCAACGACTTCCGTTCGCTCTGCGCCCGCGCCGTCTTCGAGCACGGCGGCACGCTCGACAAGTTCGTCGGCGATTCGGTGATGGCGGTGTTCGGCGCCCCCGCCACCGGCGCCAACGACGCCCGCATGGCGATTGCGGCCGCGTTCGGCCTGCTCCACGAGGTCGAGCAATGGAGCCGTCGACGCGCCGCCACCGGCGCCGAGCCGGTCGGGATCGGCATCGGCATCCACTGCGGCCCGGTCATGGCCGGCGTGATCGGCCACCCGCGGCGGCTGGAGTACACCGTCATCGGCGACACCGTGAACACCGCCGAGCGGATCGAACGGCTGACCCGTGAGTACGACGTCGATCTGCTGGTGTCGCGCGAGGCCGCCGACGCGGCCGGGAAGCTGCCCGGCGTGGAATGGGTCGAGCTGCCGCCGCAGCCCGTGCGCGGACGCAGCCAGCCCGTGCGCCTGTGCCGGGCGGAGTACCGCGCGCCAAGTTGAGGGAGCACCGGCCGCCTCTACGCGCCGATCTGCCGCCGCGACTTGGACCTCGGTCCCGGCTGCCTGACAGGTTTGCTCGTCAGCGCCTTCAGCGACAGTTTCACCGCCCCGGCGCGATGCGCCGGTAGCTCAACGCCTCGGCGACGTGCAGCCTTCCGACGCGGTACGCGCCGTCGAGGTCGGCCAGCGTGCGCGCCACGCGCATGACGCGGTGATAGCCGCGGGCGGAGAGCTTCAGCTTCTCGGTGGCGGTGTTGAGCAGGTCGCGGCCGTCCTTGTCGGGGCCGGCGACCTCTTCCAAGAGCGTGCCGTCGGCCTCGGCGTTGCAGGCGACGCCGCAGCCCTCGTAGCGCTTCGCCTGCACGGCGCGCGCCCGGGCGACACGCTGGGCGACCTCGGCCGAGCCTTCGGCCGGCGGCGGCAGCGAGAGGTCCGAGGCGGCGACGGCGGGCACGTCCACGTGCAGGTCGATGCGGTCGAACAGCGGGCCGGAAATCCGGGCCTGGTACTCCTGCGCGCATTTCGGCGAGCGGCCGCAGGCGAGCGACGCGTCGTCGAGATGGCCGCAGCGGCAGGGGTTCATCGCCGCGACGAGCTGGAAGCGCGCGGGGTAGGAGACGTGGTGGTTGGCGCGCGCGACCACCGCTTTGCCCGATTCCATGGGCTGGCGCAGCGCCTCGAGCGTCGGGCGCTGAAACTCGGGCAACTCGTCCAGGAACAGCACGCCGCGATGCGCCAGGGAGCATTCGCCGGGACGCGCGCGGTTGCCGCCGCCGATCAGCGACACCAGCGAGGCGGAGTGGTGCGGGTCGCGGAACGGACGCCGACGCGTGATGCGGCCGCCCTGCAGCTGGCCGGCGACCGACTGGATCATCGAGACCTCGAGCGCCTCGGCCGGCTCGAGCGGCGGGAGCAGCCCGGGCAGTCGCTGCGCCAGCATCGACTTGCCGGAGCCGGGCGGGCCGATCATCAGGAGGTTGTGCCCGCCGGACGCGGCCACCTCGAGCGCGCGCTTGGCCGCCTCCTGGCCCTTGATGTCGCGCAGGTCCGGGATCGCGCCGGCGTCCTCGGCCAGGCGCGGCGTCGGCCGCGCCAGGATCTGCGTGCCCTTGAAGTGGTTGATGAGGGCCAGCAGCGACGGGGCCGCCAGCACCTCGATCTCGCCGGCCCAGGCCGCCTCGCCGCCGTTGGCCCCGGGGCAGATGATCCCGCGCCCTTGCGCGTTGGCGCCGATCGCCGCGGGCAGCACGCCGGCGACCGGTGCCAGCGCGCCGTCGAGCGCGAGCTCGCCCAGCACCGTGTAGCCCTGCACCTCCTCGGCGTCGACCACGCCCATGGCGACCAGGAGGCCGAGGGCGATCGGCAGGTCGAAATGCGAGCCTTCCTTCTGCACGTCGGCGGGCGAGAGGTTGACGGTGATGCGCTTGGCCGGCAGCGCGAGGCCGATGGCGCCGAAGGCCGAGCGCACGCGCTCGCGGCTTTCCGCCACCGCCTTGTCGGGCAGGCCCACCACGGTGAAGCCGACGATGCCGGAGGCGACCTGCACCTGCACGTCGATGTCCAGGACGTCGATGCCCTGGAACGCCACCGTCCAAACCCGCGCGACCATGCGTCCCCCGAACGAGCTGCCCGTGAAGCTACGCCGGCACGTAATTTCCTGCCAGTTGCCCTGGTCGGCGCCCTTCGAATCGAGGACGGAGCGATGCTAAGGTATCGAGAACCAGGATCATTCCATCCGCATGCCGTTCGCCGCATCGAAACCAACGCGAATCCTTGCCGCGCTCGGCTTGCTGATCCTGCTCGCCGCCTGCTCCGACCTGCCGCACGAAGAGACCTGCCTGCGCGTGCTCGAGGCGCTGGCGGGATCGGCCGATGCCTACAAGGTCCTGGCGGTCGAGCACGATCCCGAGGCGCTGAGCGGCGTCGTCGTCCGCTTCCAGCGGCGCGCCGCGTTTACCTCGGCGCGGGCCGAGTCGCGCCTGCGCTGCCTGTTCACCGGCAGCGCGCGGGCGGAGCTCCGCCGCTCGCTGGTGGGCGTCGAGCTGGACGGCCAGGCGCTGTCGCGCGTGAAGCTGATCCTGCTGCATCGCTGGCTGCGCCAGCCGGCGCCGCCCGAGCTCTTGCACGAAGAGGCGCCGCGGCACCCCTGGCCGCTCGGCCTGCACGTCGCCTATCTGGCCCAGCAGGTTCTGAACGGGCTGGTGATCGGCAGCGTCATCGCGCTGGTCGCGGTCGGATACACGCTGGTCTACGGCATCACGCGCCACGTGCAGTTCGCCTATGGCGAGCTGTTGACCATCGGCGCAGTCACGACGGTGGTCTCCTACGGCCTGCTGGCGATGGCGGGCTGGGGCAATTTCGCCACCATGCTGGCCCTGGCGCTGCCCGCGGTCGTGCTGCTGGCGGCGCTGCAGGGCTGGAGCATCGAGCGCGCGGTGTTCCGGCGCCTGCATCATTCGGGCACGCAGTCGCCGCTGATCGCCGCCGTCGGCCTGTCGATCTTCCTGCAGGAGTTCGTGCGGTTGAGCCAGGGCGCGCGCAGCCGCTGGATGCCGTCGCTGCTGCCGGGCAAGGCCGAGCTGTTCACGGCGGGCGGCTTTGCCGTGTCGCTCACCTACACGCAGATCATGATCGTGCTGCTGGCCGTCGCCCTGTCCCTGGGGCAGGGCTGGGTCCTGGCCGCGACGCCGCAGGGCCGCGCCTATCGCGCAGCAGCCCAGGATCCGCTGATGGCGGCCATGCTGGGGATCGACGTCAACCGCGTGGTGGCGCTGACCTATGCCGCCGGCGCGGCACTGGCCGCGGTGGCGGGCGCGGCGATCGTGCTGCACTACGGCCAGGCCGGGTCGCTGCTCGGCGTGCTGTTCGGCTTCAAGGCGCTGACGGCCGCGGTCCTGGGCGGCATCGGCTCGTTCGCGGGGGCGCTCGTCGGCGGCATCGCGATCGGGCTGGCCGAATCGCTGTGGGCAGCCTATCTGGGCGGCGACTTCCGCGACGCCGCGGTGTTCGCCATCCTGGTGCTCGTGCTCGTGTTCAAGCCGGCGGGGCTGTTCGGGCCCGACGACCCGTTCACGCCGGCCGCCGGCGGGCCCGCGCGTGGAAGCGCTGTTCCATGGCGTCCCACAGCTCCTTTTCGATCGTGACGCCGTCGAGCCGGTTGATCTCCTGGATGCCGGTCGGCGAGGTCACGTTGATCTCGGTCAGGTAGTCGCCGATCACGTCGATGCCGACGAACACCAGGCCGCGCTCCTTCAGCGCCGGCCCGATGGCCTCGCAGATTTCCCGGTCGCGCGCGGTCAGCGCCGCCTTCACCGCCTTGCCGCCGACATGCAGGTTCGAGCGCGCCTCGCCCGCGGGCGGCACGCGCTTGACCGCGCCGGCGGCGCGCCCGTCCACCAGGATGATGCGCTTGTCGCCCTCGCGCACCTCGGGGATATAGCGCTGCACGATGATGGGCTCGCGGTAGAGCTGGGTGAACAACTCGAGCAGCGCGTTCAGGTTCTCGTCCTCGGGGCCGATGTGGAACACGCCGGCGCCGCCGTTGCCGAACAGCGGCTTGACGATGATGTCCTTGTGCTCCCGCCGGAACGCGAGCACCTCGGCGCGGTCGCTGGTGATCAGCGTCGGCGGCATCAGCTCGGGAAAATGCGTGACGAACAGCTTCTCCGGCGCGTTGCGCACATGTGCCGGGTCGTTCACCACCAGCGTGTCGGGATGCACATGCTCGAGCAGGTGCGTGGCGGTGATGTAGGCCATGTCGAAGGGCGGGTCCTGGCGCATCAGCACGATGTCGAGCGTGGCGAGGTCGAGCGCCTGCGGGGCGCCGAGGGTGCAGTGGTCGCCCTTCTTGCGCCGGACCTGGAGCGGGCGCGCCTCGGCGTAGAGCCGGCCATGGCGCAGGCTCAGGTTGCGCGGATGATAGTGGAACAGCGCATGGCCGCGCGCCTGCGCCTCGAGCGCCAGCACGAAGGTCGAATCCGCGTCGATGTTGATGGACTCGATCGGGTCCATCTGGATGCCAACGGCCAGGCTCATGCGTTCCTCGGCGTCTGTTCAATCGGTGTGCAGTCGCGGGCGGGACGCGGACTATAGCGACAGGCGCCGTCCGCCGCATCCTGCCGCCGCACGAACCGCTTTTCACCCGCCCCGCGGCGTGAGAAATATCCCGGACTGGTATCGTTCCTGCTTTGGCTGCGAGCCCATGAATCTCGACATCAGACAGGTCGCCGGCGTGCTGATCGGCCGCCATTTCCACTTCGCCAGCCTGGGTATCATGCTGTTGTGCGTCGTGCGCATGGACGACCCGTTCGTGGCCTTGACCGCGGGCGGGCTCATGAACCTCGCGCTCGGCGCGGCAATGGCGTTCCTCGCGCTCAACGTGCCGCGGCGCGACTTCCGCCGCACCGACCTCTGGCGCGCGGTCAGCGGGCGCCTGCGCCTGCCGCTCCACGCGGCCGAGCGCGTCGTGATCGATGCGCTCTGCTGGGCCTATTGGCGCTTCGCCCGGACGGCGGCCGCATCGGGCGCCCTGTTCGTGGCCATGGGCGCGGCATGGCACCTGGTGCTCGGCGGCGCCCGCTGACCTAGTTCAGCTTGCCCCTGAGCCGCTTGATCGCGAGCTCGGTTTCGTGGCGCTGCCGATCGGGCAGGCCGAGGCCGAGCGCGGTCTCCAGCGCCTCGATGCCGCGCTTCAGGTTGCCGAGATGTGCTTCGATCAGGCCGCTCTCGCGCCACAGCCCGCCATCGCGGGGTGCGAGCCACAGCATGGCATGCGCCGCGCGCGCGGCCTCGGCCGCGCGGTTCAACCGCAGGAGCCGCGTCTTGATGTTGTTGTGCAGGCGCAGCAGCGCCGCGCGGTTGCCGACGGGGCTGTAATGCGTCGGGCCGAGCTCGACGCTGTCGCCCGCGACCTGCTTCAGCAGCGCCCGCAGATCGGCGGCGACGAGGTCCTCGGCCAGCGCGGCGAGATGCCGCCGATAGGGCGCCGGGTCGACGGAACCGCCGTCGATCAGCGCCAGCGCCAGGGCGGCCTCGGCAAGGTCGATCGCCTCGTCCGGCAAGTCGCCGCAACGCCTGAGCGTCGCCTCGGCGGCGGCGACATTGTCGTTGGACACAGTGGACGGGTCGACGGGCATTCCCATTGCATCAGCCGCCTTCCCGGCGCGGATCGTCCTTGAGCATGACGTGACTGACCACGCGCTTCACATGGCGCACGTCGTTGGCGTGGTCGATCACGCGGTCCAGCTCGTGCCGGTCCTGGGCGATCCCCATCAGGTAGACCACGCTGCCCACCGTGTCGACCGAGTAGTTCACCGCCAGCACGTACTCGTCGAAGGTGAGCTTGGCGTTGATCTGCGTGGTGATCCAGGCGTCGCGCGCATAATCGCCGACCCCGCCCTCGACCGGCTGCAATTCGTCGATCACCTGCCTGACACCGGCCTGGACCGAGGCAAGCCGCACGGCGCGGTCGCGCAGCGCCTGGTCGGCAAGGCCGCCCAGCAGCATGACCCTGCCCTCGTGCACGCGCACGGTAACCTTGAGGAAGATCGGCTCGCTGGCGTTGAAATAGGCCTCGCTGACCGCCGCCTTGATTCTCGTGTCGTTCAACGTGCCGGTGAAGCCGCGCTCCTGCACCGCCGCCACGCCGGCCGTCGATGCCGCGCCCACGGCCATGCCGGCCGGACTGCATCCCGTCTGCGTCGCCGTCGCGAGGAGAAGAGCCGCGAGCGCGGCGCCGCGCATCGGCTCAGGCATCCGCAGCCCAGGCGCCGGCGAGGTGGCGTGGCGGCCGCCAGGGCGACACGAGCATGGCGTCGAAGCGCAGGTCGAGCCCGGCGAGATCGGGGCGCGACGCCAGGATCCAGCGCGCCGCCCGGCCGAGCCGATGGCGCTGGCGCGGCGACAGCGACAGCGCCGCCAGGTCGCGGCTGGGCCGCGCCTTCACCTCGACGATCGCCAGCACCCTGCCGCGCCGCGCCAGGATGTCGATCTCGCCCATCGGCGTGCGCACCCGGCGCACGAGGATGCGATAGCCCTTGAGCCTGAGCCACCAGCAGCACAGCGTCTCGGCGTTGTAGCCGCGCCGCTCCGCCGCCCGGCGCAGGCTCATCGCGGCTGGGCCCGGCCGAGCGCCAGCGCGCGCCGATAGACCAGGCGGCGCGGCAGCCCCGAGGCCGCGGCGACCTCGTCGACGGCATCGCGCAGGCTCGAGCGCGCCATCGCCTCGCCCAGCATCTGGTCGAGCCGCAACTCGGCCGCGGTCGCCTCGGCCGGCCGGTCGGGCGGGCCGACCACGATCACGACTTCCCCCTTCGGCGCGCCGGAAGCCGCGTAGTGCGCGGCGAGCGCGGCGAGCCGGTCGCGGCGCAGCTCCTCGTAGCGCTTGGTGAGCTCGCGCGCGACCGCGGCGGGACGGTCGCCGAGGACGTCGCCCAGGTCCCCGAGGCACTCCGCCAGGCGCTGCGGCGCCTCGTAGAAGACGAGCGAGCCGGGGACGCCAGCGAGCTCGGCGATGGCGGCGCGACGCGCCGCCGCGCGCGGCGGCAGGAAGCCGGCGAAGAAGAACCGGTCGCTCGGCAGGCCGGAGAGCACCAGCGCGTCGATCACCGCCGACGGGCCGGGCAGCGCCGTCACGGCGATACCGCGATCGAGGCATTCGCGCACGAGCTTGTAGCCCGGGTCCGAGACCAGCGGCGTGCCCGCGTCCGAGACCAGCGCCAGCGCCTCGCCCGCCATGAGGCGCGCGACAAGCTTCGGCCGCATTTCCTCGGCATTGTGGTCGTGGTAGGCGACCAGCCTGGTGGAGATGCCGTGGATCCCGAACAGCTTCATGGTGACGCGCGTGTCTTCGCAGACGACCGCGGCGACGCGCTTGAGCGCGTCGAGCGCGCGCAGCGTGATGTCGCCGGCGTTGCCGATCGGCGTCGCGACGATGCTCAATCCCATGGGCGCCGGAAAGGCGGCGTCCGGTTTACTTGCCGGAACGGCGCGGCTAGGCTCGCCGGATGAAGCGCGGCTGTTGGTTGCCATTGCTGCTCGCGGGCGCGATCCTGCTGTCGGGCTGCAAGACGTTAGTGACGCGGTGGCCCGGACCGCAAGAGCCATCGACGGACAGCTTCATGCGGTTCCAGGACGCAGGCCTACCACGGCCGGGCGTGGCAGAGGTAGCGCCGCCGCCACAAGCGGTCGCGGCAGCGCCGCGGCCGGCCGCGCCGCAGCTCATCCCGCCGGCGGCGCCGGTGACGGCTCAGCCGCTGCCGCCGCCCGGCAGCGATGCGAGCGTCGTGGTCGATCCCAGCGCGCTGCCGCCGCCAGCCGGCGCACCGCCCGGCCCACGCGGGGCGCTGCCGGCCGGAGCGCTCGCGACGCTGTTCGGACAGCCGGCCGGCAGCATCATGCCGGCGCCGTCCGCCGCGCCGGTGCCCGGCGCCTTCGCCGGCCACAAGACCATCGCCGTGCTGCTGCCGCTGAGCGGCCAGACCGCGGGGCTCGGCCAGGGCATGCTCGACGCGGCGATGCTGGCCACCTACGAGATGGGCGTGGACGATGTCGTGCTGCGGCCGTTCGACACCGCCGGCTCGCCCGAGGTCGCGCTGCAGGCGGCGCAGCGGGCGCTGGCCGAAGGCGCGCAGTTGCTGCTCGGGCCTCTCTTCGCCGCGGAGGCGCGCGAGATCGGGCGGCTGATCGGCGGCAGCGGCGTCAACGCGGTGGCGTTCTCCAACGACCGCAGCGTCGCCGGCGGCGGCGTGCACATCATGGGCTTCCTGCCCGAGGCGCAGGTCATGCGCGTCATCGCCTTCGCGCGCAGCCGGCAGATCGAGCGCTTCGCCGTGCTGGCGCCGCGCAACGAGTACGGCGAGGCGATCGTGGGCGGGCTGCAGGCGGCGCTGGCTGCCTATGGCGGCACGCTGACCGACGTGCAGTTCTACGACCCGGGCACCGAGGATTTCAACCCGGCGGTACGCGCGCTCGCCAGGTACGACGGGCGTCGGCGCGCGCAGATCCAGCAGCTGCAGAGCAAGAACGACGCAGCGTCGAAGGCCGAGCTGCGCCGGCTGCAGGACCAGATATCCTCGGAGATGGGGTTCGACGCGGTGCTGGTGGCGGAGTCGGGTGCGCGCCTGCGCGCGCTGGCGCCGCTCCTGCCCTACTACGACATCGATCCGGCCAAGATCAAGATCCTGGGCACGGCCCTGTGGGACGAGCCGGGCCTCGGCAACGAGCCGGCGCTGGTCGGCGCCTGGTTCGCCGCCCCGCCGCCGGCGCCGCGCCAGGAATTCGAGAAGCTGTACGAGCAGACCTTCAAGCGCCGGCCGCCGCGGCTGGCCGCGCTCGCCTATGACGCGGCGGCGCTCGCCGCCGTGCTCGGACGCGGTCGCGGCTTCACCGCCGACCTGATCGAGCAGCCCTCGGGCTATGCCGGCGTCGACGGCATCTTCCGCTTCCGCGGCGACGGGCTGATCGAGCGCGGCATGGCGGTGCTGGAGATCCTGCCGCGCGGCGTCAAGGTGGTCGACCCCGCGCCGGACAGCTTCGCCGAGACGAACTGAGTCAGGCCGCGAGCCGCGCCAGCACCGCGTCCAGTCGCAGCATGCCTTCCTGAGTCGCGCGGATCGTGGCACCGTCGCGTCGCACGAACCCGCCGGCGACCATCAGGTCCAGGCCGGCGCGGTCGATCGCGTCCTCCAGCCGCACGCCCGTCGCGGCCTGGAAGCGGGCGGCGTCGATGCCTTCGCCCAGCCTGAGCCCCATCATCAGCGCCTCCTCGGCCTGCTCGGCCGGCGGCAGGACGCGGCGCTCGGTCGTCGCGTGACCCAGGCGCTCGACCTCGTCGAGCCAGATCTCGGGCGCGCGGTGCTGGCGCGTGGCCAGCTTGTCGCCGGATACGCGCGGCCTTCCGTGCGCTCCCGGGCCGATGCCGACGTAGTCGCCGTAGCGCCAATAAGTCAGGTTGTGCCGGCATTCCGAGCCGGGCCGCGCATGGTTCGACACCTCGTAGGCCGGGCGCCCGGATGCGGCCAGCATCTCCGCCGTGGCCTCGAACAGCGCCGTCGCCGCATCTTCGTCCGGCAGCACCAGCTCACCGCGGCGATGCGCGCCCTCGAACGCGGTCTGCTTCTCGATGGTCAGCTGGTAGACCGAGAGATGCTCGCCGGCATGGGTCAGCGCCTCGCGCAACTCGCGCCGCCAGTCCGCGACGCCCTGCCCCGGCCGCGCATAGATCAGGTCGAACGAGACCCGGGCGAAGTGCCGGTGCGCCATGGCGACGGCAGCGAGCGCCTCGCCAGCGCCGTGTTGCCGGCCGAGGAACCGCAGCGCGCGATCGTCGAGCGCCTGCACGCCGAGCGAGACCCGGTTGACGCCGGCATCGGCCAGGGTGGCGAAGCGCGCCTGCTCGACCGAGGTCGGGTTGGCCTCGAGCGTGACCTCGAGGTCACGGGCGACCGGCCAGCGCTGGCGCACGCGCGCGATCAGTGCCGCCACCGTCTCGGGCTCCATCAGCGACGGCGTGCCGCCGCCGAAGAACAGGCTGGTGACGCGCCGGCCCGGCGTCGCGTCGGCCCAGTGGTCGAGCTCGGCAATGAGCGCCCGCCGCCAGCGCGCCTGGTCGACGCTGTCCCGCACATGGCTGTTGAAGTCGCAGTACGGGCATTTCGACCGGCAGAACGGCCAGTGCACGTAGACGCCGAAGCCGGCCTCGGCGGTGCGCGCTGTGGCTGTTGAGATCATCGGTTATTCCGCGTTCGGATCGGCATCAACCAGTGCCGTGAGGTCGCAGGATGCGTGCGAGACCCGAACCACCGAGATCTGGCCGGGATCAGCCCTGTAGATGATCGCATAGTTACGATGGAATCGAACGCGGATGCCCGCACCCAATGCCGGACGAAGCGCAAATGCCTCGGGATGGTCCGAGAGCTTCATGCAGACCTCGAATAGCTCCTCCACGAACGTGGCGGCTCGAGCCGGATTGTCCCTGGCAATGAAGTCTCCGATTGAGGCAAGGTCTCGCTGCGCGCTCGGTGCGATGATGACGCGCATCTACTTCTTCGGTGTGTGCCTGCCCATGCCCATTGCCTTGCGCGCCTTTGCCCGATATCGCGCGCGAAGTTCCTTGAATGCCTGCTCCGCCGGAACGCCCAGCCCGGCATCGATTTCATCGATCCCCTTCTGGATCTCCGCCTTCAGCCGCTCCAGGTCGCGCAGGCGCAGCAAGCGCTTGTCGCTCCAGTCGCGCAGGGCCTCACGCACGATCTCGCTGGTCGAGGCGTACTCGCCGGCCTCGACCGCCGAGCGCACGGTCTGCGCCAAGTCGGCGGTCAGCGCCACAGTCACCCGTTCGATATCGGCCACCGATCAGTCCTGGTATGATTTTTTCATACGGCATCATACTGCCGGCTCAGCCCCTGGTCCAGCCCATCGCCGCCACCAGCTTGCGGAAGGCCTCGGCGCGGTGGCTGATGCGGTGCTTGGCGGTGGGCTCCATCTCGCCGAACGTCCCGGCGTGGCCGTCGGGCTGGAACATCGGGTCGTAGCCGAAGCCGCGGTCGCCGCGCGGCGGCCAGACCAGCGTGCCGTGGACGCGGCCCTCGAACGAGCGGACACGGCCATCGGGCCAAGCCAGGCTCAGCACGCTGAGGAAATAGGCGCGCCGGTCCGGATTGTCACCCAGCGCGCGCGCGACCCGCTCCATGGCGCGGCGGAAGTCGCGCCCGCCCGGGCCTTCGGCCCAGCGCGCCGAATGGATGCCGGGCTCGCCGCCCAGCGCCGGAACGACCACGCCGGAATCGTCCGCCAGCGCCATGAGCCCGCTGCCGCGTGCCGCGGCGCGGGCCTTGAGCTCGGCATTGGCGACGAAGCTGTCGCCGGTTTCCTCGGGCTCGGGCAGGTCGAGCGCGCCGGCGCCGACGCAGTCGAAGCCGTAGGGGCCGAGAAGCTCGGCCATCTCCTTGAGCTTGCCCGGATTGTGCGTGGCGATGACCAGGCGGCGGTCCGCGCCTGACCTCATAGGCCCAGCGCCTTGCGCTGCGCGTCCAGGAGCTCGGCCACTCCCTTGCGCGCGAGCTTCATCAAGGTGTCGAACTGCTCGTCGGTGAACGGGGTCTTTTCCGCCGTGCCCTGCACCTCGACGATGCCGCCCTTGCCGGTCAGCACGAAATTGGCGTCGGCGTCGGCGCCGCTGTCCTCGTCGTAGTCGAGGTCGAGCACGGGCACGCCGCGGTACAGGCCGCAGGAAACGGCGGCGACCTGGTCGACGAGCGGCGCCGTCTTGATCGCGCCGAGCTTGCGCAGATGGGCTATGGCCTGGTGCAGCGCCACGTACGAGCCGGTGATCGCGGCCGTGCGCGTGCCGCCGTCGGCCTGGATCACGTCGCAGTCGATCTTGATCTGCAGCTCGCCGAGCGCCTTCAAGTCAGTCACGGCGCGCAAGGACCGGCCGATCAGCCGTTGGATCTCCTGCGTACGGCCGGACTGCTTGCCGCGGGCGGCCTCGCGGTCGGTTCGGGTGCCGGTCGAGCGGGGCAGCATGCCATACTCGGCCGTGACCCAGCCCTGCCCGGAATTGCGCAGGAAGGGCGGCACCTTGTCCTCGACCGAGGCGGTGCACAGCACATGCGTGTCGCCGAAGCGCGCCATGCACGACCCCTCGGCATGCTTGCTGAAGCCGGGTTCGAGGGCGATGCGGCGAAGCTGGTCGGGGGCGCGGCCGGAAGGGCGCATGGGCGGGCCTGCGTGGTTAGGGTCAAGCGATTGAAGTCAAAGCCGGATCGGCGCCGGGCCGGGCCGGGCGCGTGGTTGACGCCCCGGCATCGCGCGACTACATAGCACAGCGCTTCCACGGACGCACAAGGTGATGATCAGCGCACTGAACGACCGGTCGCGGGAGATCTTCCGGCACATCGTCGATGCCTATGTCGAGACGGGCGAGGCCGTCGGCTCGCGCACGATCTCGCGCCGCTTGGGCATGGCGCTGTCGCCGGCGACGATCCGCAACGTCATGGCCGACCTGGAGGAAGGCGGGCTGCTCTACGCCCCGCACACCTCGGCCGGGCGCGTGCCGACCGAGGCGGGCCTGCGCCTGTTCGTGGACGGTCTGCTGGAGATCGGCGCCCTGTCGAAGGAGGAGCGCGAGAGCATCGAAGGGCGCTGCGCCGCTTCCGGCCGCAGCGTCGCCAGCGTGCTCGAGGAAGCGACCCAGACGCTCTCGGGCCTGTCGCGCTGCGCCGGGCTGGTGGTGGCGCCCAAGGCCGAGGCGCCGCTGAAGCATATCGAGTTCGTCCAGCTCGGCCCCGGCCGCGCGCTGGTCGTGCTGGTGAGCGAAACCGGCCTGGTCGAGAACCGCATCATCGACGTCCCGCTCGGCATGCCGGTCTCGAGCCTGGTCGAGGCCTCGAACTACCTGGCGCAGCGCCTGGTCGGGCGCACGCTCGACGAGGCCCGGCGCAGCATCGCGACGGAGCTCGAGGAGCACCGCGCACAGCTCGACGCCCTGACGCAGAAGGTCGTCGAAGCCGGGCTCGCCACTTGGTCCGCGCCGAGCGGCTACCTGCTGGTGCGCGGTCAGAGCCAGCTTCTGGCCGACGTGCAGCAGATGGCCGATCTCGAGCGCATCCGCGCGCTGTTCGCGCTCTTGGAGACCAAAGAGGCGATGGTGCGCCTGCTCGACGCCTCCGAAAGGGCCGAGGGCGTGCAGATCTTCATCGGCGCGCAGAACGAGCTGTTCGCCATGGCCGGCTGCTCGGTGATCATTGCGCCCTATGCCAACCGCGAGGAAAAGATCATCGGCGCCATCGGCGTGATCGGGCCCACGCGCATGAACTACGCGCGGATCATCCCGATGGTCGACTACACGGCCAAGGTGATCGGACGCCTGCTCGGCTGACCGGTCGCGTTCACTGGCTTCCCTCCAATTCCGGAACACGTTGGATTTCCGCTCATGACCGATCCCCGCAAGAATCCTCCGAACGACGAGCCGGACGAGGGCCGGCGCGAGCCGACGCTGGAGCCGACGCCCAACCCCGCCGCCGCGGCCGCCGCCGCGCGCGCCTATTCCCAGGCGCCGACGCCGGATGAGTTCCCGCCCGCCTCGCCGCCCGGCGGCGAGTCGGTCGAGCCGCCTCCGGCCGAGCCGGCCAGGGAACAGGCCGCCCAGGCGGAGGTGAACCAGCTCAAGGACCAGCTGCTGCGCGCGCTGGCCGAGACCGAGAACACGCGCCGGCGCGCCGAGCGCGACCGCGAGGAGACCTCGAAGTACGCCGTCGCCAACTTCGCGCGCGACGTCCTGACCGTGGCCGACAACCTGCGCCGCGCGATCGACTCGGTGCCCGCCGAGGCCCGCACCGGCAACACCGCGCTCGCCACGCTCATCGAGGGCGTCGAGCTGACCGAGCGCCAGCTGCAATCGATGCTGGAGAAATACGGGATCACCATCGTCGCGCCGATGGACCAGCCCTTCGATCCCAATTTCCACCAAGCCATGTTCGAGGTGCCGGGCACCGGCAAGACGAACGGCACGGTGGTGCAGGTGCTTCAGCCCGGCTTCGTGATCCACGGAAGACTGCTGCGCCCGGCACTGGTCGGCGTCGCGAAGGGATAGGCCGCGCGGACATCCGTCATCGCCCAATGGCGGATTTCCAGCCACTGACGACGGATGACGGATCGCGCGACCGTCCGTCTCAGCGCCGCGCCAGCGCCAGCATCGGCAAGAGGCCGAGCGCCGTGACGGCGGCGACGACGAGGAAGCCCCAGCCGTAGCCGAAGCCGGCGGCGATCGCGGCAAAGCCGAGCGGCGCCACGATGATCGTCAGGTAGTGGAACACCAGCACGCCGCCGGTCACCAGCCCGACCTGGTCCGGCGGCGCGAGCCGCGCGATCTCGGACAGGCACACGCCGAACCAGCCGCCGCCGACCATGCCGAACAGGATCGCCGCGATCGCCACGGCGACGATCGGCCATTGCGGCGTCGCCAAGCCGACCACGGCGGCGAGGAACGCCATGCCGAAGCCGATGATCAGCAGCAGCGCACCCGGCTCGATCCAGCGCCCGGCGATCGAGCCGCAGCCGATGCGCCCGACGATCACCCCTAGATTGCCGATCGAGAAGATCGTGCCGGCCAGCGCCAGCGTATAGCCGAGCTCGACCACGAACAGCGAGACTAGGAACGCCATGTAGGCATTGAACGCGACCGTCAGCACGACGGCGACGATCGTGATGCGGCGAAGCCCGCCCGAACGTGCGATGGCACGCAGCGATTCGAACATCGCACCGCGCTGTGGCGCGCAAGCGACATGGCCGGGGTCGAACCGTCGCCGCCCCGGCTCGATCGCCAGGGCGGCGAGCGCGGAGGCGGCGCCAAAAACGATGACGCTTCCCTGCCAGCCCAGGGCCAGGGCCAGCGCCGGCCCGAGCGCGCCGACCGTCGCCGAGCCGAGGGTCCAGCCGGTATGCTTGATCGCGAACACGAGAGGCCGATTGCCCGCCGTCGTCACCCGCGTGAGCAACTGGACGCTGGCCGGCACCTCGGGCCCCGCCCCGAACCCCAGCAGCAAGGCACCGGCCGCCATCAGAGCGAGATTGCCCGTAGCCGTCAGCAGGGCGCCGGCGACGGCGGCCAGAAGGCATAGCTGCAGCGCCCTGACCGGCGCCACGCGAGCGAGCAGCGCGCCAGAGGCCATCGACGACACGGTCGCCCCGGCCCACAGCACGGCCATGTAGACGCCGAGCATCGACGGCGACACGCCCAAGGCGGGCGCGACGCGCGGCGCCAGGACCGACGCCGCGGTCACCGGCATGGCCATCACCAGCTGGGCAACGTAGGTGATCGCGAGCGCGTTGCCGACGCCGGGCGGAATGTTCTTCAGCGGGTCGGGCATGTACGCAAGGTGGCCATCCGGGCGCCGAAGTCCCGGCGATGGTCGCACGCGGCGACCCGGGACGTTGGCGTGCCCGGCGGCGCGGATCGTCCCGCCGGCGACATCGCGACCGGGCCGATGCCTCGGAAACAATTGTCGAACACCGGTGCGACTGCCGGAGCCCGGGGCTCGGCTCAGCGCAGCGGCAGAGGCGGCTCGGTCCGGCGCATGGCGGCGCGGGCCAGGAGCTCGAACAGGACATAGCCGGCGGCTCCGATGACGATCAGGGCTAGGCCGACGAACTCCAGGACGGGCATGCCCATGACTTCGCCGGGTACGCCGAGCCGGGGCGACAGGTAGTGCAGGAACACTCCGGCAACGGCATCGATGACCGAGACGATCTGGATCATCCGGAACGGCTTGGCGCGCCGATGCGCGGCGGCTTCGTCGTCCGCGGGCGGAGGGGCGGCCGGAGGGGCGGCTTGCATCGGCCGCAGGATCGGGGCCGAACGCCGGCAAGTCAAATGGGGCGCGCCCGGCGCGTGTGTCGGGCCCGCCACGGCGGCCGGATGCGGCGCCAACGCCGCCTTGCGCCGGCTGGCGGGCCCACCTATATGACCCCACGAGTTTGGTGGCTTTGGCCGCCCCGGCCGCGAGGCGGGGCCGGCCGGGCCGAACCGCAACCCCATGGGGATCGGACCGGCGCCCAATCGTCGCGGGCCGGGCCGAATCTGCCGTCGAAGAAGAGGACCACATGAGCAAAGTCATCGGCATCGACCTCGGCACCACGAACTCCTGCGTCGCGGTGATGGAGGGCAAGGACTGGCGCGTCATCGAGAACGCTGAGGGCATGCGCACCACGCCCTCGATGGTTGCCTTCACCGAGTCGGGCGAGCGGCTGGTCGGCCAGGCCGCCAAGCGCCAGGCCGTGACCAACCCGGAGAACACGCTCTTCGCCATCAAGCGCCTGATTGGACGGCGCTACGACGACCCGATCACCGCCAAGGACAAGGGCCTGGTGCCTTACAAGATCGTCCCCGGCGACAATGGGGACGCCTGGGTCGAGGCGCACGGCAAGAAGTACTCGCCCTCCCAGATCAGCGCCTTCGTGCTGACCAAGATGAAGGAGACGGCCGAGGCCTATCTGGGCGAGAAGGTGACGCAGGCCGTCATCACCGTGCCCGCCTACTTCAACGACTCGCAGCGCCAGGCGACCAAGGACGCCGGCCGCATCGCAGGGCTCGAGGTGCTGCGCATCATCAACGAGCCGACCGCGGCCGCGCTCGCCTATGGGCTCGAGAAGAAGAAGACCGGCACGATCGCCGTCTACGACCTGGGCGGCGGCACGTTCGACATCTCGGTGCTGGAGATCGGCGACGGCGTGTTCGAGGTGAAGTCCACCAACGGCGACACGTTCCTGGGCGGCGAGGACTTCGACAAGGAGATCCTCGACTACCTGGCCGAGGAGTTCAAGAAAGAGACCGGCATCGACCTGCGCAAGGACCGGCTGGCCCTGCAGCGGCTGAAGGAGGCCGCCGAGAAGGCCAAGATCGAGCTGTCGAGCGCGATGCAGACCGAGGTCAACCTGCCGTTCATCACAGCCGACCAGTCGGGGCCCAAGCACCTGGTGCGCAAGCTGAGCCGCGCCATGCTCGAGTCGCTGGTCGACAAGCTGATCCAGCGCACGATCGAGCCGTGCCGCCAAGCGTTGAAGGACGCCGGCGTCAGCGCAGGCGAGATCGACGAGGTGGTGCTGGTCGGCGGCATGACCCGCATGCCCAAGGTGATCGAGACGGTGAAGCAGTTCTTCGGCCGCGACCCGCACCAGGGCGTCAACCCGGACGAGGTGGTCGCCGTCGGCGCCGCCATCCAGGGCGGCGTGCTGAAGGGCGACGTCAAGGACGTGCTGCTTTTGGACGTGACGCCCCTGTCGCTCGGCATCGAGACGCTGGGCGGCGTGTTCACGCGCCTCATCGACCGCAACACCACGATCCCAACCAAGAAGAGCAACGTCTTCTCGACTGCCGAGGACAACCAGACCGCGGTGACCATCCGCGTGTTCCAGGGCGAGCGCGAGATGGCGGCGGACAACAAGCTGCTCGGCCAGTTCGACCTGGTCGGCATCCCGCCGGCGCCGCGCGGCGTGCCGCAGGTCGAGGTGACGTTCGACATCGACGCCAACGGCATCGTCAACGTGTCGGCCAAGGACAAGGCGACGGGCAAGGAGCAGCAGATCCGCATCCAGGCCTCGGGCGGCTTGAGCGAGGCCGACATCGAGAAGATGGTGAAGGACGCCGCAGCGCACGCCGCCGAGGACAAGAAGCGGCGCGAGCTGGTCGAGGCGAAGAACCACGCCGAGGCGCTGGTCCACACCACCGAGAAGCAGCTGAAGGACTTCGGCGACAAGGTGGCGGCGGCCGACAAGCAGGCCGTGGAGCAGGCGATCGCCGATCTGCGCGGCGCCATGTCGGGTGACGACGCGGCCGCGATCAAGTCGAAGACCGACGCGCTGGCGCAGGCTTCGATGAAGATCGGCGAGGCCATGTACAAGGCCCAGGCCGCCGCGGGCGGCCAGCCGGGCGCGGAGGGCGGTCCGGGGGCCGGCCCGGGTCCCGACGCCGGTGCGGCCGGCGGCGGAGCCGGGGGCGGCGCCAAGCCGGACGACAAGGTGGTCGACGCCGACTACGAGGAGGTCGACGAGCGCAAGCGCAACAAGTCGTAAGACCGCGCTTGCATGAACCGTCGCGAAGCCCTCATGTTGCGTCCGTCGGAACATGAGGGCTTCGCGTTCCCCCCGCCACGCGAAGCCGCGTTTTCCCGCACGCGCTTCGTCCTTCCGCAACAACCCGATCACTGAACCGCCATGGCCAAGCAGGATTTCTACGAGCTGCTGGGCGTCCAGCGCGGCGCGAGCGCCGAGGAGCTGAAGAAGGCCTATCGCAAGCTGGCCATGCAATTCCACCCGGACCGCAACCCGGGCGACAAGGCGGCCGAGCAGAAGTTCAAGGACATCAACGAGGCCTATGACGTCCTGAAGGACGATCAGAAGCGCGCCGCCTATGACCGCTTCGGCCATGCCGCCTTCGACCCGGCACAGGGCGGCATGCGCGGCGGCGCGGGCGATTTCGGCTTCGCCCAGGGCTTCGCCGACATCTTCGACGAGATGTTCGGCGAGTTCATGGGCGGGCGGCGCGGCGGCGCCAACCTGCGAGGCGCCGACCTGCGCTACAACCTGGAGATCGACCTCGAGGACGCGTTCGGCGGCAAGCAGGCCACCATCCGCGTGCCGACCTCGGTCATGTGCGAGGCCTGCTCGGGCTCCGGTGGCGAGAAGGGCGCGCAGCCGGCCACCTGCCCGACCTGCCGCGGGCACGGCAAGGTGCGCGCGCAGCAGGGCTTCTTCACCATCGAGCGCACCTGCCCGGCCTGCCACGGCGCCGGGCGCGTGATCCAGAATCCGTGCCGGACCTGCGAGGGCACGGGCCGCACGCGCAAGGAGAAGACGCTGCAGGTCAACATCCCGGCCGGCGTCGAGGAAGGCACGCGCATCCGTCTCGCCGGCGAGGGCGAGGCGGGCCTGCGCGGCGCGCCGCCGGGCGATCTCTACATCTTCCTTGCGATCAAGCCGCACCGGCTGTTCCAGCGCGACGGCGCCAATATCTTCTGCAAGGTGCCGATCCCGATGACCACCGCCGCGCTGGGCGGGCACATCGAAGTGCCAACCGTCGACGGCGGCCGCGCCAAGGTGAACATCCCGGAGGGCACGCAATCCGGCGCGCAGTTCCGCCTGCGCGGCAAGGGAATGAGCGTGCTGCGCTCGGCCGCGCGCGGCGACATGTTCATCGAGGCCGCGGTCGAGACTCCCGTCAACCTGACCAAGCGCCAGCAGGAGCTCTTGCGCGAGTTCGAGGAGGCGAGCCCCAGGGGCCGCTCGACCAGCCCGGAGTCGGAGGGCTTCTTCGCCAAGGTCAAGGAGTTCTGGGACGACCTGACGGAGAAGTAGTCTTCGCGCCCGGAGGTGCCGCGCCGATCGCACGGCCCCGCAACAGCATCGCCGCGCCGGCCAGCGCCGCGACAATCGAGCCGCCAAGCACGCCGAGGCGCACCTGCACGCCACGCATCGGATCGTCGAACGCGATGCCGCCGATGAACAGGCTCATGGTGAAGCCGATGCCGCAGAGCAGGGCAAGGCCGTAGACCTGCGGCCAGTTCGCGCCTTCGGGCATCCGGCCGAGGCCGGACTTGACGGCGAGATAGAGCGCGCCGAACACGCCGAGCTGCTTGCCGAGTACCAGACCGAGCAGAATGCCGAGGGTCACCGGCTCGAGCAGCGCGGCCAGCGCCAGCACGATGCCGCCCGCGGCTTCCAGGCGAAGGAACTCGCGCAGGGCGTCCATCAACCCGGCGGGCTTGGGCGCGACGGCGGTCATGCGGCGTCCTCCCGCGCGCATCCCAATCGACGATGCGGGGGGGGGGCGTCAACTTGAATCGTCCGGCGCCATGGTCTAATCCCGGCGCTTCAGCGCGGGGAGAACGGGGATGAGCGGCGGATCGACCAATTCCATGCGCATCGGCGTGGCCGGAGCGGCGGGGCGCATGGGCCAGGCGCTGGTGCGCGCGATCGCCGAGCGGTCCGATTGCGTTGTTGCCGGCGGCATCGAGGCCAGGGGCAATCCCGCGGTCGGGCGCGACATCGGCGAGGCGGCGGGGATCGGCGCGCTCAACGCCAGGATCGGCGACGATGCGGCGGCGCTGTTCGCCGGTTCCGACGCGGTGCTCGATTTCACGGCGCCGGCGGCGACCCTGGCGCATCTGCCCCTGGCGGTGAAGCACAAGGCGGTCCAGGTGATCGGCACGACCGGCTTCACGGCCGAGCAGATCCGCCGGATCGAGGCGGCGGCGAAAGAAACCGCGATCGTGTTCGCCCCGAACATGAGCGTCGGCATCAATCTCCTGATGGCGATCACCGAGAAGGTCGCCTCGATCCTGGGCAACGACTGGGACATCGAGATACTGGAGATGCACCACAACAAGAAGGTCGACGCGCCGTCGGGCACGGCGCTCGGCCTCGGCGAGGCGGCCGCGAAGGGGCGCGGCGTCGACCTGAGGAACGTGGCGCAGCGCGTGCGCGACGGCCATACCGGGCCGCGCCGTCCCGGCGATATCGGCTTTGCGGCGTTGCGCGGCGGCAACGTCGTGGGCGACCACAGCGTGATCTTCGCCGCCGAGAACGAGCGCATCGAGCTGACCCACCGCGCGGCCGGCCGCGAGATCTACGCGCGCGGCGCCGTGCGCGCGGCGCTGTGGGCGCGCGGCCGCAAGCCGGGCCTCTACACGATGCGCGATGTGCTGGGGTTGTAGCGGATCAGGCCTTTTTTGCCGGCCGCCAGTGCGCGATCGCGATGCCGGCGAGGATCAGCGCGAGGGCGACCAGCGCCCGGGCGCTCGGCCGCTCGGCCAGGATCAGCGCGCTCCACAACACGCCCGCAACCGGCACGAGGTAGTTGTTGTTGGCGGTGAAGGTGGCGCCGACCGTGCCGACGAGGTGGAAGAACACCGTGTAGCCGACGCCGTTCGAGCCGAGGCCGAGAAACAGGATCGCGAGGATCGCGGCCGTCGGCGGCGCGGCGGGCGGCAAGCCTTCGAACAGCATCAGCGGCACGGCCATCAGCGCGGTCAGGCAGACCACGCACGTCGCCGTGACGAGCGGCGCCGGGCCGCGCAGATGACGCGCGATGATGGTCTGCACGGCATAGCAGGCCGCGGCTCCGGCGACGGCGAGCTGGCCGATCACGTCCGACCCGAGCCCGCCGAGCGCGTCGACGCCGACCAGCGTCACGATGCCGGCCATCCCAAGCACCACGCCCGTGAGGCGCCGCGCGTTCAGGCGCTCGTCCGATGTGAAGGCGTGCGCCAGCACCAGCGTGGTCAGCGGCATCACCGCCATCAGGATCGCCGCCAGCCCGGCATCTATGCGGCGCTGGCCGAAGGCGATGAGCAGGAACGGCATCAGGTTGCCGGTCAGCGCGATGCCCGCAAATTTGATCCAGGTATCGCGGTCGCTCGGCAGGCGATGGCCCGCCCAGCGCACCAGCAGACCCATGAACACCGCGCCGATCAGCACGCGGCCGGCGACCACGCTGGTGTTGGACAGATACGTGACGGCGACCTTGGTGGCGGGGAACGAGCCGCCCCAGGTCGCCGCCAGGAGGCACAGCAGCGCCACGTCACCGAGCCGTGGCCGGCGCACCGCGGACAGGGCGCCCTGGCTCAAACGCTGGCGCCCGCCGCCTCTGGCCCGGTGCGGCCCGCGCGCTGGCGCGCGAGCGCCTCGGTCAACGCCTCGGCCAGCGCAACGCGCTCGTCCGGCGCCAGGAAGGTGCCGACCGTCACGGCGCGGCCATGCGAGGAAAGGACCAAGCGGCTGGCGCGTCCGGGCTTCTCTTCCACCGTGACGCGCAGCCAGTAGGGCTGGAAGGTGATGCGCTCGGTCGCGCCGTCGGGCGCGATCCGGCACAGCTCCAGCTCCCGGTCGGTCAGGCGAATGGTCTCGCAGCGCCGGAGGCTGCGGAAGTTGAGCCGGAACAGCGCGTAGATCAGCAGGACCTCGAGGCCGCAGAATCCCAGCACCGGCCAGGCGCCGGCGAAAAGAAACCCGAGGCCGACCGCGAGAAACGCGATGCATACCGCCGCCATCAGCACCCGGAAGCCGACCGGCGACAGGCTGCGATGCGGCTGCAGCACGGCGCCGAACAGCGCCTGCTGATCGGCTGCGGGAGCCGAGACATTCATCTGCTCAATACCCTTCCGCCCCTGACTATGGGCATGCCGGGCGCTCCGGTCAAAGCCCTGCCGGCCGACGCCCGCGTGGACTACGGCATGTTGGGAAAACGAATCAGCGACCGCCCTGCATCTTGCGGTTCGTTCGTCCAATATTCCATAAACGTTTACGGATCGTGCCGACGCGGGTCGCGCCGTGGAACAATTGCGCGTTTGCACCGAACGCTTATGGTAGCCGCTGCCAGTCCGGCCCAATTACTTGGGGAGCACTGATGCAATACCACAACATGCCGGGGTTGGACCCGCCGACCTCACCTTACAGCCACGTGGTCGAATGCGGCGGCCTGGTCTGCCTGGCGGGACAGGTCGCGGCCGACAGCCCCGAAGGCCGGCAGGCGCTGGGCAACGTCGCCGCCGAGACGCGGGCGGTCATGGAGCAGATCAAGCGCGCGCTGGCGGCCCGGGGCCTGGGATTCGCCGACGTGCAGCGGGTTGACATCCATCTCGTCGATCTGGGCGATATGCGGATCGTCGATCCGATCTATGGCGGCTACTTCGCCGCCGGCCGCTATCCGGCGCGCACCTGCGTCGAGGTGCGCCGGCTCTACGGCAACAGCCGGATCGAGGTCACGGTCATGGCGCGGCGGCCCGCGGCGCCAGTGGGGGAGAGCGCTCAGTCGTGAAGCCGGAGCAGATCGAGGAATTCTTTCGCCTGCTGGCGGCGAAGACGCCGATCCCCAAGGGCGAGCTCGAGTTCATCAACCCCTACACGCTGCTGGTCGCGGTCGTGCTGTCGGCGCAGGCGACGGACGTCAGCGTGAACAAGGCGACCGAGCCGCTGTTCAATGTCGCCGACACGCCGGCGAAGATGCTGGCGCTGGGCGAGGCGCGCCTGCGCGACTACATCAAGACCATCGGCCTCTTCAACACCAAGGCCAAGAACGTGATCGCGCTGAGCCGCATCCTGGTCGAGCAATACGGCGGGCAGGTGCCGCGCGAACGCGAGGCGCTGGAGAAACTGCCCGGGGTCGGCCGCAAGACGGCCAACGTGGTGCTGAACATCGCCTTCGAACAGCCGACCATCGCCGTCGACACGCATATCTTCCGCGTCGGCAACCGCACCGGCCTTGCCGCCGGCAAGACGCCGCTCGCGGTGGAATTGAAGCTCCTGAAGCGCGTGCCGGAGAAGTACAAGCGCCACGCGCATCACTGGCTGATCCTGCACGGGCGCTACGTGTGCAAGGCGCGCAAGCCCGACTGCCCGGTCTGCGTGGTGAACGAGCTGTGCCGCTATCGCGCGAAGACGGTGGCGTAGTTCGATTCCCGACGGCATCGCGTGGTTGCTTACTATAGCGTCGGGGCGAAGTCCGGACTGTTCGGCGGGCAATCGGCGACGAGCGCCGAAACCGATCAGACCATCACCGTGAGTCGCATTTCCGATCGAGCTGATCGTAGCAGCGGTGACACTTGTTACGGCGTCCGTGGGGCCGCCGGGCCTCTCGCAGCGTTTGCGCTCACAATGATCAAAGTGCGCCGGCGGACCACCTAAGATTGATCGATCGGCCGAGCCTATGCTACTAATCGGATTGATCACATTTGGTGGGGGCCTGATATGATCAGCACCACAGCACTGTGCAAGCTTCTTGGACGAGGCGCTGCGCTCGCCATCAAGTTGCCGGATGGCTTGCTGTGGATCAGAAATGTGTCCTTGTCGATCGCGGTCATCTTGGTCGTTCTGTTTGCCGGTGGCTTGACATTCCATGAGGTCTTTTGGGTCAACCGCGTGGTCATACAACCCATCGAGGTGCCAAAGGAACTCAGCGAGAAGGGGATCTCCTCACGTATTGCTGCTCAGCGACTATACGACAAGCTGCTGAGAATAAACGACCTACAGGACAAGCAGTGGCCTCTAATCGGGCCGGAATGGGTTGCGCCCGATCTCGCGTTGCCCGGGCTTGAGATGTCGTTGCGGCAAATAATAGGCGTCATTAAGTCGACAATCGGTCGCCCAGATAAGGAAATTGCAGGCGAAATAATTCACTCTCCATCTGCGTCCGGACAGGGGGTGAGCTTTGTCCAACGTCGTGAAATTCGTATGGGTGTTCACTACGAACTTCACCTCCGAGTTGATGGCCAGAGCGTGAAGCCGACCAGAGAATCCCGGCCGCGTGCATTGAGCGACATTGACAAGCTTTTTGAGGACGGCGCCGAACTGCTCCTCCGTGCTGTCGACGCTAGCTTGCTGGCCGGTTACTACCGAAGGCACAAGCCAGAGTTGGCCGAAGAGATCATCGAATACTGTCTAAGAGAGTGTTCTGCGACACGCCGAGCAAGTTCATATTATCAGCTCGCGCAAATACATTCTGGAAAGGGGCGGCATAGAGAGGCCATATACTGGTATAAGAGATCATTACTAATGAAGGATGATGAATTTACGAATCTTATAAATATAGGATACTCTTATGAAATGCTCGGAGACCGTGAGCAAGCGCGCTCTTGGTACGAGAAAGCCTACGACGTACAACATAGACTTAATAGAAGGAACAGAGCGATAATAAACAACAATTTGGGCGCGATGTACCTAGTTGACGGCAACCTATTCCTTGCCCAAAAATTGCTCTTGGAGGCATTGGCGTACGATCCGAAACTCGAACTAGCACACCGGAACTTGGGTTCGTTTTATCTCACCGTGGGCGAGGGTGATAAGGCGAGGAACCATTTCGAGCGAGTTCTCGAATTGGAATTAACGAACAAGAATAGACATCTGCGGGAGTTGAGTCGACTTTTCCTGAAACAGGGCGATGCCCTGAGTGCTGAAGAAAAGGCGCGTGCCGCGCTCCAGAACGATCCCAAGGATCACCTCGCATATTACAGGCTCGCTGTCGCACTTGAAAAGCAAGGCGATTTCCAAGGCGCCCTAAAAGGCTTGCGTGACGCCCTACGAATCGATCACAGATACGACGGTGCGTACGCTCAACTGGCGCATCTACTGAACCGAATGGACCAGGAGGAAGAAGCCTTCGCGGTATTGGAAACTGCCGCAGATGAGGTCGCCAATCCGGGCTTTATCTATGCAGTTTGGGGGGAAATACTGTTACGCCATAAAAAACATTCTGAAGCAGCAGCGAAATATATACTTGCGGAGAAGGCCGGCTACAGGACTGCTAGTGCAACCCAAAATTGGGGATATGCGTATTTCAATGGAGGAGAGTATAGCGCGGCAGCCGAAAAGCTTCGAGAAGCCGCCAAACTCGACGCGACGAATCCGGGAATTTTCGATGATCTTGCGGATGCTTGCGTCATGGCGAAGGAGTGGGCGGAGGCCGACCAGGCTCGAGAGGTAGCGGACAGACTCCGGTCGCATATATCGATGAAGCCTAGCCCAATCTTGGAGGGCTCATTGTTTCCGTGAACTTCCCCGATAGCACGCCCTATCCCTTGACCAGCTCGGCCTTCTGGCTGGTGCCGCCGACGAGCTCGGCGAAGCAGCCCGCGGGCACCGGGCGGTTCTCGCGCCGGGCGCGCAGGTCGGCATGGGCGACGCGCAGCTCGCCGTTCCTGGCGTAGAGGAAGAGGTCGAGCACGCAGTCCGGCGCGCGATACTGCCAGAGCTCGGCCGCGGCCTCGCGCTTGAGCAGCCACGGCGCGCCCAGCATGGATTCGAGCGCCGCGCGGTCGAGCCCGATAAGGCGCTTGAGACCCTCGCCCGGCGGCAGGGCAGCGATTCCGTTCTGCGCCGGGGCGGGCGCGGGCAAGGCGGCCACCTGGATGCCGGAGGCGGCGCTCTCGCGCGGAGGATCGGGCCGCTTGGGCAGCGCCGGCAACGCGCTGCCGCCATCGGCATAAGGGTTCTCGTGCGCCGCCAGTGCAGCCATGGCCACCGGCGTGGCCACGGACGTGGCCTTCACCGCGCCCATCTTCTCCGACGTGCCGCTGAAGCAGCCGGCCAGTGTCAGCGCGCCGGCTGCCAGCAGGACCAGGCGCCCTGCTTGCCCTCCCCCCGGCATGGATGCGTCAGCGGTCGGCCGACGCGGCGGCGACGCCCGCTGCGGTCTGCTCGTCCTCGGGGAAGATCGGCGTCACGGTGCTCGCTTGCGCCGCAGAGGCGGTGCCGGACTGGCCGCCGGACGGGATCGTCTGCATGTCGCCGCTGATCTCGCCGCCGCGCTCGACCTCGAGCTGGCGGTAGCGGACCTTGCCGACGACGCGCCCGGTGCTGTGCACGACCAGGCGCTCGTTGCAGGTGAGATCGCCGTCGAATCGCCCGCGGATCTGCGCCGTCTCGCATTCGACCGAGCCGCGGAACGTGCCGGTCTCGGCGATGTCGACCACCTTGCCGTCGGCCAGCATGGCCTCCACGCTGCCCTCGACGACGAGATGCTCGCAGGAGGTGATCTCGCCGTTGAGCTTGATCTCGCGGCCGACGATCAGCTTCTTGCTTTCGCTCTGCGGCACGACCGGCGCCGGGGCGGACGTGCTGGACACGCCGGTGTTCGACAGGGCCGCCGCGAGCGACCCGGCGCCGGGCCGCGGCGCGCCGGGCAGGTCGACCAGCCGGCGC
>JAKLKW010000037.1 GCA_023150455.1 Alphaproteobacteria bacterium
CGGCGCAGGCGCGCGGTGATCCGCGCGCCAGTCGTTTGGGTTGGCGGCCGGATCAACGGCCGCCAGCGGTGCCGGCGGGATTCCGCCGGCGGCCGGGATTCGCCGTGCGCGGCGCTCGCTCTTGCCGAAACGCGAACGTCGGCGAACGGGCATCGCCCGATGCATCGCGCATGTCGATCGAACCGAAAGGAGCACGACCATGGAAGTCGATTCCGCGAAGCCCACGCCGCCGACCGATGGCCAGATCGTGCGGCTCTACCAGCCGCGTCCGCTCGCGCGCGCCTTCGCCGTCGTCCATGAGCAGCGCCTGCGCTACGCGGCGCGCCGGCGGCAATGGATGGCGTGGGACGGCACGCGCTGGCGCCCGGACGACACCGGGCTCGCGCTCGACCTGGCAGGCGAGCTGTGCCGCACGGCCGCCGACGTGGCGGCCACCGAGATGCCGGAGAAGCTGGGACTGCGCGTGGTCGAGCGGCTGGGCGCGCCGGCCGCGAGCGCCGCGGTCGAGCGCCTGGCGCGCACCGACCGCCTGCTCGCCGCATCGCCGGAGCGGTTCGATGCCGAGCCTGACCTGCTCAACACGCCGGCCGGCATCCTCGACACGCGCACGGGCGACGTGACGCCGCATCGTCCCGACGCCTATATGACCCGCATCGCCGCCGTGGCGCCGGCCGCGCCCGGCGCGCCCTGCCCGGAATGGGACGGCCTCGTCGCCCGCATGACCGGCGGCGACGCCGATCTCGCCTTCTTCCTGCAGCGCGTCGTCGGCCGCGCGCTCGCAAGGCGCGCCGCCGAGCCGGCCTCCGCCCCCGACCGCGGCCATCCCCTCGTCGACACGATCGCGCTGATCCTCGGCGACGGCGCGGCATCCGCCGCGATCCGCGAGGGCATCGACATGGTCCGGCTCGATCCGGTCGCGCACGACCCCGGCGTGGCCGACCGGCTCGAGGGCGAGTATCCGGCCATCCTGCGCTGGGCGATCGACGGCTGCTTCGCCTGGCGCCGCATCGGCCTGGCGCCGCCTCCCCACGCGCGCCGCCCCGCCGCCGCCGAGGCGATCGCCCGCTTCCTCGGCGCGGACACCGACGCCTCGCCCGCCTCCTGGGTCTCCGCCGGCGAGCTCTACGCGCGCTGGCTGGAATGGACGGCGGAAGCGGGCATCGAGCCCGGCAGCCAGAAGGCGTTCGCGCAGGCCGTCGCCGCGCTCGGCTTCACCCCGGCGCGCCGCCATGGCGGACGGCGCGGCTTCGCCGGCTTGAGGCTGCGGCGCGTGCAGAAACAAACGAGCGGCGTCGCGTCACCATGCGTCACCACGGACTCCGATCAGGGCGAGGCGCGCCCTTCGGCAGACACGTCGGCGGAGCATGACGCAGCGCGCCGGGTCCTCAGCCTCCCATTGCCTTCGGCAACGGGTCCCTCTCTCTCCCGCCTGCCGGCGGGCGAGGGACATTCGGTGCAGGTGTGGTCACTGCATCCGTCACCATGCGCCACCGCGCCCTGGACTGAACCCCTCGGGTGAGACACGGGATAAGAGTCACAAGCTTGAACAATGCGTCGGTTGTTGCACTTCGGGCGTGGCCGGCGCGGAGCCCGTCGATAGCGCAGCGCCGGCCCGGCGAGCCGTGCGTCAGTTCCCGCCGCTGTTCTGCCGGCGATGCATCGAGATGCCGAGGTCGTCGAGGGTCGCCTGCTCGGCGCGCGCGACCTTCTGCTGCTTCTGGCGCTCGCGGTTGGCCAGCGCGATCTCGTATTTCTTGAGCTCCTGGAAGGCCGCGGCGACGTCCTGGCGCGCCTGCTCGGTCTGCGTCTCGACCTCCGTCAGCGATTGCGCCAGGCGCTGGCGGCGCAGGATCACCGCCTGCGCGTAGCCGCCATAGGCGATGGCCGCGGCGCCGCCGCCGCGCGCCTGGTGCTGCTCCTGCACCAGCTCGGCCTCGAGCTGGGCGGCGGCGTTCTGCAGCTTCTGGCGCAGGCGCTCGAGCTCCTGCAGCACGCGGCTGCGCTCCTCGAGCTTCCACTTGTGCACGCGCACCATGGCGGCGACGCCCTTCACGCGACACCTCCGACGATCTCTGCCAGCTTGGCGTAGCCGCCGGCCAGCGTGTCCGGCTCCTTGCGGTCCTGCCGCAGGAACGCCTCGAGGCGGGGCTGGATCTCGATCGCCGCGTCGACCGCGGGATCGCTGCCCGTGCGATAGGCGCCGAGCCGGATCAGCTCGGCCATGTCCTCGTAGGCCGCCATCAGCGCGCGCGCCTTGAGGACGATCGCGTTCTCCTCCGGCGCGTTGCAGTTCGGCATCACGCGCGAGATGCTGCGCAGGATGTTGATGGCGGGATAGCGGCCGCGCTCGGCGATCTGGCGCTCGAGCACGATGTGGCCGTCGATGATGCCGCGCACGGCATCGGCGATCGGCTCGTTCATGTCGTCGCCTTCCACCAGCACGGTGAACAGGCCGGTGATGCTGCCGGCCGCGGTGCCCGGGCCCGCGCGCTCCAGGAGGCGCGGCAGCTCGGCGAAGACGGTGGGCGTGTAGCCCTTGCTGGTCGGCGGCTCGCCGGCCGAGAGGCCGATCTCGCGCTGCGCGGTGGCGAAGCGCGTGACGCTGTCCATCATGCAGAGGACCGAGCGGTCGAGGTCGCGGAAATACTCGGCGAGGGTCAAGGTCATGTAGGCGGCCTGGCGGCGCATGAGCGGCGATTCGTCCGACGTGGCGACGACGACGATGCTGCGGGCGCGGCCTTCGGGCCCGAGGTCGTCCTCGAGGAATTCCTGCACCTCGCGCCCGCGCTCGCCGATGAGGCCGATGACGTTGACGTCCGAGGCGGTGTAGCGCGCGAGCATCGACAGCAGCACGGACTTGCCGACGCCGGAGCCGGCGAAGATGCCCATGCGCTGGCCGCGGCACATCGTCAGGAAGGTGTTCAGCGCGCGCACGCCGAGATCGATCTTGCCGCCGACGCGCTGGCGCGCATGCGCCGGGGGCGGCTGCGCGCGCAGGCGATAGGCGACGGTGCCGTGCTTGAGCGGGCCCTTGCCGTCGACCGGCTCGCCCATGGCGTTGACCACGCGCCCCAGCCAGGACGGGTCGGGATAGACGACGGGCTCGCGGCCCAGGATCTCGACCTTGCAGCCGAGACCGACCCCGTCCAGCGATGTGAACGGCATCAGCAGCACGCGGTCGGCACGGAACCCGACCACCTCGCAGGGCACGTTCCGGCCGCCACGCGCAACCACCATGCAGCGCTCGCCGATCGACAGCAGGCGCTGCACGCCGCCGATCTCGACCAGCATGCCGAGCACGCCCGTGACCCGCCCGAAGAAGTGGTGCGAGGGCAGGCGCTCGACGTCCGCGATGAGGTTCTTCAGTAACTGTGCCACCAAGACGATCCTTGTGCGTCGTCAGCTACTTGCTGAACGCGCGCCGCTTGACCCGTGGGCCGCAGTCTGGCGCAGCTTGTTTAACGATCGATGAAAGCGAGTTGTGGTCGGCGCCTGCTCAACCACTAGGTTCAGCGTGCCCGCCGGGTGAAGTTACCCACAGTCGGTTGAGAACAGTTCTTGAAAGCAAGGGCATGAATGCACGAGTCAAGCGAAATTTTGGTTGATTTTCCTTCCATGTTAAGATAGGTTAATTAATGAACCCGAGGAGGGTACCTATGCGAATCCTGCTGGTTGAAGACGATACCTCGACGGCGAAAAGCATCGAGATGATGCTGAAGTCCGAGGGGTATGTCGTCGATCTCGCCGACATGGGCGAGGACGGGCTCGAGATCGGCAAGCTTTACGACTATGACATCATCGTTCTCGACCTGATGCTGCCCGACATCGACGGCTACGAGGTGCTGCGCCGGCTGCGCCAGGCGCGCATCAAGACGCCGATCCTGATCCTGTCCGGCCTGTCCGAGCTCGACGCGAAGGTCAAGGGCCTCGGCGTCGGCGCCGACGACTACATGACCAAGCCGTTCCACAAGCGCGAGCTGATCGCGCGCATCCAGGCGATCGTGCGCCGCTCGAAGGGCCACTCGGACTCGGTCGTGCGCACCGGCAAGCTGGTGGTGAACCTCGACACCCGCACGGTCGAGGTGAACAGCCAGCCGCTGCACCTGACGGGCAAGGAATACGGCATCCTCGAGCTCTTGAGCCTGCGCAAGGGCATGACGCTGACCAAGGAGATGTTCTTGAACCATCTCTACGGCGGCATGGACGAGCCGGAGCTCAAGATCATCGACGTGTTCGTGTGCAAGCTGCGCAAGAAGCTGACGGTCGCGACCGGCGGCGAGAACTACATCGAGACGGTGTGGGGACGCGGCTACGTGCTGCGCGATCCGCCGAGCGAAAGCGACGCGCAGGCGCAGACGCCGGCGCGGGCCCGCGCGGCGGGCTGATCGCGCCGAACCTTCCCGGGGAAAGCACGAAACGCCGGCGGTTTCCCGCCGGCGTTTCGCGTTTCAGGCAGTCGCCTCCCGAATGGCGACCGCGGGTGGAACTTCAGACCGCGACGCGCTCGAGCGGCAGCGGGTGGGCGGCGCCGTTGGCCAGGCCGTAGACGCCGCGATGCCCGGGCAGCGGCTGGAACTTCTCGGTCACGCCGATCACGGTCTCCGCGCCGCCGAGATAGAGCACGCCGTCCGGCATCAGCACGCGGCTGATGCGGTCGAGCACCTTGGCCTTGGTCGGCGGGTCGAAATAGATCAGCACGTTGCGGCAGAAGATCACGTCGAAACGGCCCAGCGTCGCCGGATCGTCGAGCAGGTTGAACTCGCGGTACTTGACCATGCCGCGCAAGGCGGCGTCGATCTGCCACTTGTCGCCGGCCTGCTTGAAGTACTTGAGCAGCAGGTTGATCGGCAGGCCGCGCTGCACCTCGAACTGGGAGTAGCTGCCGGCCTTGGCCTTCTCCAGCATCTCGACCGAGATGTCGGTCGCCACGATCTCGATGCGCCAGTTGGCGAGCTTCGCCCCCTCCTCCTTGAGCAGCATGGCGAGCGAGTACGGCTCCTGGCCGCCGGAGCTCGCCGCGCTCCAGATGCGGATGGTGCGCGAGGACTGGCGCGCCACCATGAGGTCGGGCAGCACCTTGGCCTTGAATATCTCGAACGGCTTGATGTCGCGGAAGAACAGCGACTCGTTCGTCGTCATCGCCTCGGTGATGTCGCGCAGCAGCGTCGCGTCGCGCCGCGCGCGCACGGCCGACACCAGCTCGTCGAGGCCCTTGATGCCGTGCCGCCGCGCCACCGGCAGCAGGCGGCTCTCCAGCAGGTAGCCCTTGTCGCGCGAGAGCACGAGCCCCGAGCGCTCCTTGAGGAGCGCGCTGAGGAAGTCGAAGTCCTCGGGCTTCATGCCGCCGTCCTCGCGGCCACCCGCCGCAGATACGAGCCGATCTCGGCGATCGGCATCACCGCGCTGCACAAGCCCGCGGTCGCCACCGCTCCGGGCATGCCCCAGACGACGCTGGTCGCCTCGTCCTGCGCCACGACCGTGCCGCCCGCGCGCACGACCTCCTCGCAGCCGCGCCGCCCGTCCGAGCCCATGCCGGTCAGGATCACCGTCAGCACGCGCGAGCCGTAGCTGCCGACGATGCTGCGCAGCATCGGGTCGACGGCGGGCCGGCAGAAGTTCTCCGGGGCGCCGCGGTTCAGGCGGATCACGCGCTTGGGGTTCGCGCCCTCGACCGTCATGTGGAAGTCGCCGGGCGCCAGGTAGATCCGTCCGCCCCTGACCGGCTCGCCGTCGACGGCCTCCGCGCACGGGATGCCGGAGGCGCGCGCGATGTGCTCGGCCAGGATGGTGGTGAAGGTGGCCGGCATGTGCTGCGTGAGCAGGATCGGCTGGCCCACGCCGCCCTTGAGGTCGCCGAACAGCTTCATCAGCGCCTGCGGGCCGCCGGTCGAGCTGCCGATGGCGATGACCTCGGGCGGCAGCATCGCGACGGTGCTGGGGCGCAGCACGATCGGGCCGGCATGCAGCGCGACCTTGACCGGCGCCTTGAGCGCGCCGGCGGGACGCCGCGGCGTCGCCGAGGACGCGCCGACCTGGCGCCGGCGGGCGATCGCGAGCGCCTTGACCTTCTCGGTCAGCTGCCGCTTGAAATCCTCCGCCGAGTTGAGCTCGCTGCCCGAGCTCGGCTTGGCGAGATAGTCGCTGGCCCCGAGGTCGAGCGCGCGCAAGCTGACTTCGGCGTTCTTGCGCGTCAGCGTCGACGCCATGATGACCTTCAGCGTCGGGTCCTGCTTCATCATCTGCGGCAGCGCCGTCAGCCCGTCCATCTCGGGCATTTCGATGTCCAGCACCACCACCTCGACGTCATTGCGCTCCAGCGCGCCCAGCGCCATCTTGCCGTTGGCCGCCGACGCGACGACGCGGATCGTCTCGTCCGATTCGAGCGCGCGCGCCAGCAGACCGCGGATCACGGCGGAATCGTCGACCAGCATGACGCGGTAGCGCGTGTCCGCGCCGCTGTCGTGCTCTTTATCCTCTGCCGCGATCCCCACAGCCTGCCTCTGTCCTTCTCGTCCCGATCAGGATCGTCCGGCGGCGCCCCGCGCCGCCCGGGCCGACCCGCTTCACGCTACAAGAGCCCGCACTGGGCGAACTTGCTCTGGATGATGTCGTTGTCGAACGGCTTCATGATGTACTCGTCGGCGCCCGCGGTGATCGCGGTCTGGATGTGCTTCAGGTCGTTCTCGGTCGTGCAGAAGACCACCTTCGGCCGGTCGCCGCCCGGCGACCGGCGCAGCTCGACCAGGAAGTCGAGGCCGTTCATCACCGGCATGTTCCAATCGAGCAGGATCCCGTCCGGCATCTGCTTGTGGCACAGCTCCAGCGCCGCCTTGCCGTCGGCCGCCTCCTGGATGGTGAAGTTCAGCTCCTCCAGGATCTTGCGCGCGACCATGCGGATCACGCGGGAGTCGTCGACCACCAGGCATGTCTTCATGGGTCCCTCCATCGTCCGCCCGACAGGCGTCAGGCGGCCTCCGCTCGCGTCGTGCCGATCAGCCGCGCGACGTCGACCATGACCAGCAGCGCCTCCTTCAGCCGGTAGATGCCGACCGAGATGTCGCGCCAGACCGGGTCCAGCGTCGCGGGATTGCGCTCGTAGGCCGTGCCAGACAGGCTCAAGACCTCGCCGACCGAGTCGACGATCAGGCTGTACAGCCCGCCGCTGCATTCGATCACGACGTTCATGCCGGCATCGCCCTCGGGGCGCGGCGGCAGGCGCAGGCGCTTGCGCACGTCGATCGCGGTCACGATCCGGCCGCGCAGGTTGAGCGAGCCGGCGACCTCGTTCGGCGCCAGCGGCACGCGGCTCAGGCGCTGCGTGCCCAGCACGTCCTGGACGGACAGGACCGGCACGCCGAACAGCTGGCCGGCGACCACCATGGTCATGACGTCGCGGCGGCTCGGCTGGCCTTGGGCGACCTCGCCGTCCGCGTGGTTGACGTTCTCGATCTCGTTGCTCATGGAGCCAACTCCCTTAGGCGGCCATGGTCTGGGCCAGCGAGGTCAGAAGCGCCTCGCGGTCCGACTTGGCCACGTAGTCGTCGAAGCCGACGGCGCGACCCCTCTCGATCTGTTGCGGCGACGTGTTCGAGGTCAGCGCCACGATCGGCAGCTTCGACCAGCGCTTGCTGCTGCGCACCGCGGCGGCGAAGTCGAACCCGTTCATGCCGGGCATCTCGATGTCGCTTACGATCACGTCGACGTCGACGCCCTTCTCGCACAGCGCCAGCGCCTTCTGCGCGCAGTCGACCGCCGTCACGTCGTAGCCGGCGACCGAAAGCACCGGGGTGATCAGGTGGCGGAAGAACGCGCTGTCCTCGACCAGCAGCAGGCGGCGCTGGCGGTTGCCCTCGAGCATCGCGCTCGAACGGTTGAACCAGTCGCCGAAGGCCTGGGTCAGGTAGTGCGTGGCGTCGATCACCTCGGTCGCGCGCCCGGCGACGACGGCGGTGCCGACGATGCCCGGCTGGTCGACCGTCAGCTCGCACTTGAGCACGTCCTCGACCACGTCGATGATCTCGTCGACCAGCAGGCCCATCGAGCGCTCGCCGTCGGCGAACACCAGCACGGGCTGGCGGCCGCTCTCGACCGGCTTGCACGACGGGTCGATCGGCACCAGCGGCATCAGGCTGCCGCGGTACTGCACCACGCTGCGGCCCGCCACGGTCTCGATCTTGTCGGCGTCGAACTCCTCGAGCCGCGCGATGAGCGCCAGCGGCACGGCCTTCGGGCCGCGGGTGCCAGCGCGGAAGGTGAGGATCGCCACGCGCTCCTCGTCGCCGACCTCGCGCTCGCCGTGCGTCGCCACCTCGCCCGCCTCGGCCGCGCCGCGCTCGCCGCTGGCGGCCGCCGCGATGCCGTTCGGGTCCAGGATCATGATGACGCTGCCGTCGCCCAGGATGGTGTTGCCCGAGAACATCGGGATGTTGCGCAGGATCGGCACCACCGGCTTGACCACGATTTCTTCCGTGTCGAACACGCGGTCGACGATGATGCCGAAGATGAACTTGCCGACCTGCGTCACCGCGATATAGGCGTCCTTGGCGGCGTTCCCTTCGGGCGCGCCGAGCTTCAGCAGGTCGCGCAGCGACACCAGCGGCAGCAGCCGGTCGCGCAGGCGCATGACCGGCGCGTCGTTGATCATCTCGATCGTGTGCTCGGAGTTGGACGAGGCGCGCACCAGCTCGAGCACGCTCATCTGCGGGATGGCGAAACGCTCGCCGCCACATTCCACGATCAGCGCCGAGACGATCGCCAGCGTCAGCGGGATCTTGATCACGAACGTCGTGCCGCGGCCGTCGCGCGAGCGCAGCTCGACCGTGCCGCCGATCTTCTCGATGTTCGAGCGCACAACGTCGAGGCCGACGCCGCGGCCCGAGACCGAGGTCACCTGCTGCGCGGTCGAGAAGCCGGCGCGGAAGATGAACTGGTGGATCTCCTGCTCGGACATCTGCTCGAGCTCGGCCTCGGTCGCAAGCCCGCTCGCGACGATCTTCTGCTTGATGCGGGCGGTGTTGACGCCGCGGCCGTCGTCGCTGATCTCGATCAGGATGTGGCCGCCCTGCTGATAGGCGTTGAGCAGGATGGTGCCCGCTTCCGGCTTGCCGGCCGCGCGGCGATCCTCGGGCTTCTCGATGCCGTGGTCGGCCGCATTGCGCACGAGATGCGTCAGGGGATCGCGGATCAGCTCGAGAACCTGGCGGTCGAGCTCGGTCTCCTGGCCCTGCATCTGCAGGTCGATCTTGCGGCCCAGCTCGTGCGACAGGTCGCGGATGATGCGCGGCAGCTTCGCCCAGGCATTGCGGATCGGCTGCATGCGCGTCTTCATGACGCCTTCCTGCAGCTCCGAGGTCACCTGGCTCAGGCGCTGCAGGGGGCCGGCGAACTGGCTGTCGGTCTGGCTGCGCAGGATCTGCAGCAGCTGGTTGCGGGTCAGCACCAGCTCGCTGACCATGGTCATGAGATTCTCGAGCACGTCGACGTTGACGCGGATCGACTGGTCGGCGACGCCGCCTTCCTTGGCCGGCTGGCCGTTCGCGGGCACGCCGGCGCCCTGCGCCGCGGGCGCCGTCGCCTTCGCGCCGGCCATGACCTCGTCGCGCACGGTGGCGAACACCTTGACGACATCGGCGTGCACGTCGGCGGGCACCTCGAGCAGCCGCATGGCCGCGTCGACGTGGCCCATCATGGCCTGGAACTGCGGGGCTGCGAAGCCGCGCTCGATCGCGGACTGGAACGCCCGCTTGAGCTGGCCCTGCTTGCACCGGTTGATGCCGCCCATCGCCTTGGCGAGGAAGTCGCGCAGATGGCCCTGCAGCACGTCCATGTCGACGCGCTCGAGCATCGGCTTGACCGACGGATCGGCCATGACGCCCTGGAACGCGCCATCGACCATGGCGTCGATCATCGACTCGCCGCCGAAACGCTCGTACAGCGTCGCCTCGGCAGCGGGCGCCTTGGCGCCGTTCACGCCGGCGGCGGCCTTCGGCGCGGCGGCGCCGGCAGCGGCCTTGGCTTGGGCCTTGACCGGCTCGGGCGCGGGATCGGATTCGGCCGCCGCGGCTGGCGCGGACTCGATTGCGGGCGCGGCTTCGGTCGCGGGCGCGGTTTCCTCCGCGTCGCCGGCCTCCGCCAGGGCATTCAGCTGGCCGACCAGGTCGGAGTCCTCGCCGGCCGGCTCGGCTTCCGTGCGCTCGAGCTCGCCCAGCAGGCTCTTGATCCGGTCCAGCGCCTTCAGCACCAGGCCGATGGCCTTGGGCGAGGCGCTCATCTCGCCGTCGCGAATCTTGCCGAGCACGTTCTCCGAGGCGTGCGCCACCGTCTCGAGGCGCGGCAGGCCCAGGAACCCGCAGGTGCCCTTGATCGTATGGACCAGCCGGAAGATGTTGTGCAGCAGCTCCGGGTCGTTCGGATTCTGCTCCAGCTTGACCAACTCGACGTCCAGGACCGCGATGCTCTCCGCGGTCTCGGTCAGGAATTCGCGCAGCAGGTCGTCCATGGCGGATATGTCCAGTCGCAGGCAGTTGAGGCGCGGTCCGCGCCCGCGCAGCCCACGTTGCGCGGGATGCGCGATTGCGCAGGGAAAAACTTACAGAAATTATTTAATAAGACCTTGACGGTCCGGAGCGGCCGGAAACCAAGGACAATGCGGGCAATGCCCTGTGCTTACAGGGCGCTCGCCTCAGGCGGCCGTCACCGGCAGGGCGACCGCGAAGTTCATGCGGTCGGGCCCGGGCTCGGAAACCTCGAGCTTTCCCGCCATGCGGGCGGCCAGCCGCACGGTGAAATGCGGCTGAGCGCCGCGGGCATTGAGCGCCTCGACCGGCACGGCCGGGTCGAGCGCCTGGCGGATGTCCTCGTGCAGCCGGCAGCCGGCGCCGTTGGCGGCGACCGTCAGCCGGGCGAACTCGTTGTCGACCGAGACCGTCACGCGCAGCGTGCCGCCGCGCGCCAGCGACTCCCCGGCGAGCGCCACCATGTTCATGAGCAGCTTGCCCCAGCCGGCGATCTCGGGCGCGCGCACCGCGGCCTCGTCCCATTCCAGCGTGACCTTGCCGCCTTCCAGCATGCCGCCGAGCAGCGAGCGCACGTCGCCGACCGACTGGACGACCTGGGACCCGGCGAGGCCGAAGGCCACGCGATAGAACTGCAGGCGCCGTGCCGCCTGGCGACCGCTGCTGGCGATCAAGCCCATGGCCTCGTCGCTGCCGCCGCCGCCGAACTCCTCCAACAGCTCGACGCCGTTGTTGATCGCGCCGATCGGGCTGACCAGGTCGTGGCACAGCCGGGAGCACAGCAGCTCGGCAAAGCGAAGCTCGTCCATTCCCATCATGCCCCTTCGCTGGCGCCGGCACGGCCGCCGCACGCAATACCTGTTACCGTCCAAGGCGTAATATACTTAATCGCCGGCCGGGCGATAGCCGGTTGCGACCCGGGGCCGCGCCGGGGCCCTCCGCCGGGTGACCGCGCCGGCGCGACCGGCAAGGGACAAGCCGCGATGAACGACCGTCTCGCGCCTGGGGCATGGGTACGGCACCCGGCACGGCCGGATTGGGGCCTGGGCCAGGTCCAGTCCGCCGTCGGGGCGCGCGTGACCGTGAATTTCGAGCATGCCGGCAAGCAGCTGATCAACACCGCCGTGGTGACGCTCGAAGCCGTGGACCTGCCGGATGAGAACTAGGCTCGCCGCGATCGTCGCGTGCCTCGCGGCCGGATGGGCGACCGCCGCCGCGCCGCAGGGCCAGGGCGCGGCGGACGAGCGTCCGGTCGCCGAACAGGCGCTGCTGCAGGCGGCCGAGGCCGATCGCGCCGACATCGCCGCCTATGCCCTCGAGAAGGGCGCGCCGGTCGATTCGGCCGACCGGCGCGGCAACACGGCCCTCGCCGTGGCGGCCAAGGCCGGCGCGGAAAGCGTGGCGAAGCTGCTGCTTTCGCGCGTCGACGCGCCGGCGCGCGACGGCTGGACGGCGCTCGAAGCCGCGGCGATGATCGGCGACGAGGCGATCGTGGCCCTGCTGCGCGCGCATAGCGCCAAGGAGTGAAGCTCGCATGCGGATCAGGATGATGATGCTGGCATTGGCGGGGGCCGGGACGGCGGCATGGTCCGGCACGGCGCTGGCCGCCGACCCCGGCGACCCGGAGCGCGGCGAGACCCTGTTCAAGCGCTGCGTCGCCTGCCACAGCTTCGAGCCGAACGGCCGCAACAAGGCCGGGCCCCGGCTGCACGGGCTGTTCGGCCGCAAGGCGGGCACGGTGTCCGACTACAAGTACTCGCCCGCGCTCAAGGACAGCGCGCTCGTCTGGACGCCGGACACGGTGGACGCGCTGTTCGCCAAGGGGCCGGAGGAGGTCGTGCCGGGCAGCAAGATGCCGCTGCAGGTGATGAGCAACCCCAAGGACCGCGCCGACCTGATCGCGTTCCTCAGGAAGGTGACGGCCGAGTAGACCGGCCGGGGGCGGCGCTTGCCAAGTCGAGGCGCATGAATAGACTCGCCGTCTGGGAGGACCGCAAGAATGAAGATGATCGTGCTCGGCATCGTGGTCGCGATCGGCCTTGCCGTCGTGGCCGGCTTGGCGCTCCAAGGCAGCAACCAGTCGGCGGCGACGCGCTTCCAGACCGAGAACGTGCGGCTGTAGCTTCAGGGCGCCGCGACGGGCTTTCCGCTGGCGGCGTCCCACAGCTTCACCACCTCGTCGCCGCCCGCCGAAAGCGCCAGGCGCCCGTCGGGGGTGAAGGCCACCGCCCAGATCGCCTTGGCATGGCCGTTCATCACGTGGACCGGCCTGCCGGACTCCAGGTCCCACAGGCGCAGCCTGGCGTCGCGGCCGCCGGAGAGGGCCAGCTTGCCGTCGGGCGAGAAGGCGACCGCGATGACGAAGCCTTCATGGCCAAGCAGGACGCGCTCCTCCTTCTCGGCCTTCAGGTCCCACAGCCGCACCGTCTCGTCGACGCCGGCCGACAGCATGTGCGCGCCGTCGGCCGAGACGGCGATGCCGTTGACGGCGAAATTGTGCCCCTTGAGGACCGGACCGGCGTCGCCGGTCGCCGCATCCCACAGCCGGATCGTGGCGTCGTAGCCGGCCGAGACGACGCGCTTGCCGTCGGGCGTGAACGCGACGGCGTTGACGTTGCCCGTGTGGCCTTCGAGCGTGCGCCGGAGCGTGCCGTCCTCGAGGTTCCACAGCCGCACCGAACGGTCCCACCCCGCCGACGCCCCCGTGCGGCCGTCGGGCGAGACGGCGACGGCGGCGACGTTGGCGCCGTGCCCCTTCATCTGCCGCTGCATCCGGGCGCGGTCGAGATCCCACAGGATCAGCGTGTGATCGTCGCTGCCGGACAGCGCGCGATGGCCGTCGGGCAGGAAGCGGACGGCGTTGGCGGCGGCGAAATGCTCGTTGAGCTCGGCGAGCTGGCGCTGCGTCGCCAGGTCCCACATCCGGAGCGTGTAGTCGAAGCCCGCCGTCAGCACGCGCCTGCCGTCCGGCGACACGGCGACCGACTTGACGATGCCGCTGTGGCCGACGAGGTCGGCGGATGCGGGAGCAACGGTCAGGAGCAGGACGGCGGAAGCCGCCGGTACCAGGTATGGCCGCAACGAGCACCTCATCTTCGACAAGCTCAGGATGAGGCTGTCTTGTTCTTCCTCGCCGTGAGCTTGTCGAAGGACGTTGCCCCACCTCGAGCGGGGAGTCAGCCGGGAACTACCGCCACACCCGGCCGTCGGCCGGCACGGACCAGCTGTTGCGGTTGGTGTCGGGCGCCGGATCGCCGGCGAGCGCATAGCCGCTGGGCAGATGGCGGAAGGCGCGCAGCAGCTGGCCTGTCTCGGCGTCCACCATCAGCGTATCGACGCGGAAGGCCTCGTTCGAGTTGCCGCCCGGGCTCATCACCCGGACCGAGAAGGCGCGCCTTCCGTCGAGGTCGGTGCTGATCACGCGCAGCACCTTGACGCCGAACTGCTGCGACACCTTCTTCGACACCTCGTCGGGCATCATCGCCGCGCCGGCGGCGCCGGCCGACAGCAGCAACGCCGCCGCGACCGAGGCGAAGAGCTTCATCCTAGTCGTGCCCATGCTGCGCCGCCTCGCCCTTGACCTCGGCGACCCACAGGTTGTGGTGCTCGCGCGCCCAGTTCTCGTCGACCTGGCCGGTGCCCATGGCGTCGAAGGCGCCTTCCATACCGATCGAGCCGATGTAGATGTGCGCGACGATGATCGCGATCAGCACCAGGCCGACGACGCCGTGCGCCACCAGCATGAACTGCATGTCGTGGACGGTCATGCCGAACTCGAACGGCCACATGAGGTAGAAGCCGGTCACCGTGAGGACCGCGCCGCCCAGCACGACCGACCAGAAGATCAGCTTCTGGCCGGCGTTGAATTTGCGCGAGGGCGGATGCACGCCGCGCGTGAACAGGCCGCCGGCCTTGGCCAGCCACTGCATGTCGTACTTGTTCGGGATGTTGTGATGCACCCACAGCACGATCATCAGCAGCACGCCGACGACGAAGCCGATGGCGATGTAGTTGTGCGCGTACTTGCCGTACAGCGCCAGCGCCGCGAACGCCTCCCTGCCGATCACGGGCGGCAGGATGTAGCGCCCGTAGAGCATGTTCAGGCCCGTCAGCGCCAGCACGATGAAGCAGGTCGCGGTCAGCCAGTGGGCGAAGCGCTCGACCGCGTTGAAGCGCTGGATGGTGCGATGCGCCGGCCCGGCCTCGATGCGGATGCGGCCGCGGATGGCGAAGAACGCCGCCAGCACGATCACCATGCCGAGCAGGACCCACGTGCCGTAGGTCGATTCCGGCCCGTTGCGGAAGTTGCGCCAGTTCTCGCCCTCGGACTGGATCAGCACGCCGGCCTTCTTGTCGGGGATCGACACGTATCCCTGCACGCCCTGGCGGATCTGGCGCATGACCTCGGCCTCGGTCGCGCTGGTGCGGCCGAGCGGCGCTCCCGACAGCGCCGGCGGGGCGCCCTGGCCGGCCGGCGGCGCGGCCGTCTGGGCCGAAGCCGCATCGATCAGGGCGACGCCGGCCAGCATCGCCAGCGCCATTGCTACGGACGCGATCCAGCGCATCTCCGCCCAACGCATCTCTTCGGCCTCCCGAACCTAGAACTGTTGCCTCTTCACGCGATCGCCCATGGCCTTGACCGCGTCTGCCGTGACCGTCTCGTCCTTCGCGCCTTCATAGACGCCCTTCTTGAAGGACAGCGGCCGTCCCTGCTCCTCGTCGCGGCAGGCCGCCAGAGACGTCGCCGCCAGCGCGGCGACGAAACCAATGCATAGCGCTCGTCCTACGACGCCCATCGGCGATCCCCCTCTTCGTTCCTTGCCGGTTCTCCGCCGACGGACCGGCCGGGCGGCGGGACGGTCCGCCGCCCGGCCGGCCCGTTTCGGATCAGGACCCAGTCTTGCTTTGATACGCCGTGCCCCAGCCCCAGGCGCCGGAGCCGAAGCCGCGCGCCACGACGCGTTCGCGGTAGATGTCGGACACCGCGTCGCCGTCGCCGGCCAAGAGCGCCTTGGTCGAGCACATCTCGGCGCACAGCGGCAGCTTGCCTTCGGCAATGCGGTTGCGGCCGTACTTCTTGAACTCGGCCTCCGAGTTGGCCTGCTCCGGCCCGCCGGCGCAGAAGGTGCACTTGTCCATCTTGCCGCGGCTGCCGAAGTTACCGGCCTGCGGGTACTGCGGCGCGCCGAACGGACACGCATAGAAGCAGTAGCCGCAGCCGATGCACAGGTCCTTGTTGTGCAGCACGACGCCCTGCTCGGTCTGGTAGAAGCAGTCGACCGGGCAGACCGCCTTGCAGGGCGGATCCGAGCAGTGCATGCAGGCGACCGATATCGAGCGTTCGCCCGGCTTGCCGTCGTTGATCGTCACGACGCGCCGGCGGTTCACGCCCCAGGGCACATCGTGCTCGTTCTTGCAGGCGGTGACGCAGGCGTTGCACTCGATGCACCGCTCGGCGTCGCAGAGGAATTTCATGCGTGCCATGTTACGTGTCCCTCACCCTCAAGCTTTCTCGATCCGACACAGCGTGACCTTGGTTTCCTGCATCTGGGTCACGATGTCGTATCCATAGGTCGTGCAGACGTTGGCCGACTCGCCGAGCACATAGGGATCGGCGCCCTCGGGGTACTTCTTCCTGAGGTCCGCGCCCATCCAGTGGCCGGCGAAGTGGAACGGCATGAACGCGACGTTCTTGCCGACGCGTTCGGTGACCATCGCCTTGACCCTCACCTTCCCGCCTTCCGGGCTCACCACCCAGACCATCTGGCCGTCCTTGATGCCGTTCTGGTTGGCGTTGAAGGGGTTGATCTCGACGAACATGTCCTGCTGCAGCTCGGCCAGCCACGGGTTCGACCGCGTCTCCTCGCCGCCGCCCTCGTACTCGACCAGGCGGCCCGAGGTCAGGACGATCGGGAACTGCTTGCCGGCGTCCTTGTTCTTGTCCTGGACCGTCTTGAACAGCAACGGCAGGCGCCAATGGCGCTTGACGTCGTTGTGGGTGGGATACTTGGCGATCATCTCCGGATCGGGCGAATAGAGCGGCTCGCGGTGCTGCGGGATGCCGTCCGGGAAGTTCCAGGCGACGCAGCGCGCCTTGGCGTTACCGAACGGCGCGCAGCCGTGCTTGATCGCCACGCGCTGGATGCCGCCCGACAGGTCGATGCTCCACAAGACGCCGTCGGCCTTGTCGGGACCGCCGCCGATCTTCTCGATCGTCTCGCGCTCCTTGTCGGTCAGGTCCTTGTCCCAGCCGAGCTTCTTGAGGACGCCGTAGCTGAACTGCGGATAGCCGTCCTTGATCTCGGAGCCCGGGTTGAAGGCGCCCTCGGCCAGCATGTTCTCGCCCCACTTCTTCAAGGCGTCGGGCGGGGTCAGGCCGAACAGGTTGCGGAACGACAAGCCGCCCTCGGCGACCGGCTTGGACTGGTCGTAGAGGTTGGGCGTGCCCGGATGCTTGATCTCGGCGGTGCCCCAGCAGGGCCAGGGCAGCCCGTAGTACTCGCCGTCGCACGGGCCGCCGTTGGCCCGGAGCGTCGTGCGGTCGAAGGTCGCCTGGTTCGCCAGGTGCAGCTTCAGCCGTTCGGGCGACTGCCCGGTGTAGCCGATGGTCCACACGCCGCGGTTGATCTCGCGCAGGATCGATTCCGGCTCCGGGATCGTGCCGTTGACCTTGATGTGTTTGAACATCTCCTTCTCGAAGCCGAGCTTCTTCGCGAAGAGATACATGATCTCGTGGTCGCGCTTGCACTCGAACACCGGCTTGAAGACCTCGTAGCCCCACTGCAGCGAGCGGTTCGACGCGGTGCGCGAGCCGTCGGTCTCGAGCTGCGTCGCCGCCGGCAGCAGATACACGCCGTCCTTGCGGTCGTGCATCACCGCCGACATCGTCGGGTACGGGTCGATGACGACCAGCATGTCGAGCTTTTCCATCGCCTTCTTCATGTCGGGCATGCGCGTCTGCGAGTTCGGCGCATGGCCCCAGAAGAACACGGCGCGGATGTTGTCGGGCTGGTCGATGTTCTCCTTGGCCTCGAGCACGCCGTCATGCCAGCGCGACAGCGGCATGCCGGGCTTGGTCATCATGTCGGCCTTGCCGTCGAAGCGGCCCTTCAGGTAGTCGCCGCTGACGTCCCACACCCGCGCCCAATGCGCCCAGGCGCCCGGCGCGACGCCGTAGTAGCCGGGCAGGGTCGCCGGCTCGACGCCGAGGTCGGTCGCACCCTGCACGTTGTCGTGGCCGCGGAAGATGTTGGCGCCGCCGCCCGACACGCCGATGTTGCCGAGCGCCAGCTGCAGCACGCAGTAGGCGCGGACATTGGCGTTGCCGATCGTGTGCTGGGTGCCGCCCATGCACCAGATCAAGGTGCCGGGGCGGTTGTTCGCGAGCGTGCGCGCGACGCGCTTGATCTGCGAGGCGGGCGTGCCGGTGACGCGCTCGGTCTCCTCCGGCGTCCACTTCTTGCACTCCTCGCGGATCGCCTCCATGCCCCAGACGCGCTTCTTGATGTACTCCTTGTCCTCCCAGCCGTTCTCCAGGATCTGGTTGAGGATGCCCCAGATCAGCGCGACGTCGGTGCCGGGCCGGAAGCGCACGTACTCGTCGGCATGCGCGGCCGTGCGCGTGAAGCGCGGGTCGCACACGATCATCGGCGCGCCGTTCTGCTCCTTGCCCTTCAGGATGTGCATCATCGCGACCGGGTGCGCCTCGGCCGCGTTGCTGCCGATCATGAAGATGGCCTTGGACTTGTGGATGTCGTTGTAGCTGTTGGTCATCGCGCCGTAGCCCCAGGTCTGGGCCACGCCGGCGACCGTCGTGGAATGGCAGATGCGCGCCTGGTGGTCGATGTTGTTCGAGCCCCAGAACGCGGCGAACTTGCGGATCAGGTAGGCCTGCTCGTTCGAATGCTTGGCCGAGCCGAGGATGTAGACGCCGTCGGGCCCGGACTTCTTGCGGATCTCGAGCATCTTGTCGCCGATCTCGTTGATGGCGACATCCCACGAGATGCGCGTCCATTTCCCGCCGACCAGCTTCATCGGGTACTTGAGGCGCCGCTCGCCGTGCGCATGCTCGCGGATCGCCGCGCCCTTGGCGCAATGCGCGCCGAGGTTCAGCGGGCTGTCGAAGGTCGGCTCCTGGCCGATCCAGACGCCGTTCTGCACCTCGGCCGTGACCGTGCAGCCGACCGAGCAGTGCGTGCAGATGTTCTTGATCAGCTTGATCTCGCCGCCCTTGGCGGCTTGAGCCTCGGCCTTCCTGACCATGCCGCCCGTGAGCGAGGCCGCGGCCGCCAGGCCGCCGGCCGCGAGGCCCGAGCGCTTGAGGAAGGTGCGCCGGTCGACCGCGCCGCCCACCACGCCGGCCAGCGCCTTGGTCAGCCGCGAGCCGGTCGCGGCACCGTTCGTGCGTTTCGTCAGCATTGGTGTCCTCCCGCGGGCCGGCTCAGAACTTGGCCAGCTTGTAGTAGGTCTTCACGTGCGCGGTCTCGCGATAGCCCTCGGGCTTCGCGATGGCCGCCTCGGCCGGGGCGACCTTGCCGCCGGCGACGGCGGCCACGCCCAAGGCGCCGGCGCCCAAACCGGTCCTGCGGATGAACGCGCGCCGGCCGATCGCCGGCGTCTGGCGCGTCGTGTCGTGCTTTCGGTCGCTCCCGGTTCTGTCAGTCATGGGCCTCACCCTTTCTCACGTCATTCGTTGTCCGCGGCGGATCATTCCATCGCGAACGCTTCCGCCTCGATGTCGATGAACCGACGGCCGATCGAACCGACCGGCATGTAGAGCCGCGCCGACTTGGCCGCGGCGAGATCGTCGAAGAAGCGGCCGGCCCAGGGCGCGAGATGGCGATCGAAGAACCGGCGCTGCTCGTCCAGCGTCGCCGGCGCGCCGAATCGGCCCTCGATCAGCCCTGCCATCATTTCGCACAGCGCGCCGATATGGTCCTCGGGCTCCGCCACGTCGTCGGACGCGGCCATGCCCAGGCGCATCATGTCGTCGCGCAGCCGCGCCAGCGGCTTCTCGTGGAGGAAACCGGTCAGATAGTAGGACGCGTAGGGCAGGACCTCGCCCTGCGTCAGGCCGATGAAGAGGGCGTTGTACTCCTCCTCGGCCGCCGCAGGCGCGGTGTCGCGCGCCGCCGCCGCGAGCGCGGCGAAGGCGCGGCCGAGCTTGCTGTCGTCGCCCTGAAGCTGCTCGAGCCGCGAAAGCTGGGCGGCCGACGGCGCGCGCGCCATCAGCGCCCCGAGCAACGCATAGACCTGGACGCGTGCGCGATCTTCTTCGGCGATGTCCAGGGCTGCGGCTTCTGCGGCCAACACCCGACGTTTCCTCACCCATCCGAACGCATAACTCATGCCGCTCTTGCCGACGGCTTGGGCACCGCCCGTCGTCGGGGCACTGCCTTGAGTTGCAACCGGGGTATAAGCCCCCGAAAGATTTTTAGTATGCCAACGATCGGGAGTTTGACGGTTGCGGGTGTGCGAAGTCAATTGAATTTGGCTGCTATATAGTTGGCAAACCCGGATTATGGCGGCCTCGGCATGAGCCTCGCCATGCGCCGGGTTGATTTCCGGCAAACGACCCTCGGCCCGCGCCTCGTCCAGCCGCTTCGCCAGGGCCCATGCGCTCTTGTAGCTGATGCGCAGCAGCCCGTGCAGCGCGTGCGCGGATATCCCGTTCGGCCGCTGGGCATGGAGGAACAGCGCGAGCAGCTGCTTGTGCAGGGCGATATGCGACGATTCGAACGGCGTGCCGACCTTGACCGTGAACTGCTTGCGGCACGCGGCGCATTTCTTGAGGCCCAGGCGCGTGGTCTTGCCCCGCAGGGCGTAGACCCGGCCGACGGTACCGCAGTGCGGACAGACCGGGCCGTTCGGCCACCGCGCCGTCTCGAGAACCCCCAGCGCGGCCGCTTCGTCGTGGAAGCAGCGATCCGGCGGTATCGTCGCGCCCGATCCGCGCTCCGACCCTGGCAAGGTCAGCTTTGCCGCGGCGGCCCGTCCTCGCCCGCCGCCTTTTTCTTCTTCGCCCCGTCCGCGTCATCGCCCTGCGTCGCGCCGTCGGCCGGGGAACCGCTCGGTTCGGCCGCCGGCGAAGAGCGGCGGTCCTCGGTCCGCTCCGCCGCCGCCTCGATCCGGTCGGCAAATCCCCCGCCGACCTCGTAGGAGGTCGCCACGGCCTCGCCGGTGACGAGCTTGGTGAAGTCGACGTTCTGGAAGTCGAACGGGTCCGGCGTCGCGATCGTCGGATCGCTGGCCCAGAGCTTGCGCAGCGCCTGCTGGCGCAGCGCCTCGGGCACGCCCTTGCGCAGAAACGCCGTGAAATCGGAGTCCTTGGTCAGGCTTTCGACCGGCGGCAGCTCGGAGACCCGCTTCTCATCGATTTTCTTTTCCTTACTGATGGTTATCGTGGTTTCCTGAGAGTTTGATGCTACATCAGAAGATGCGCGCCTAACCTCTTCCCGCTCCTTGGTCTTCAGCCGCGACCAGCGCTTGAGGAAGCCTTCCGCGCCGCTCATCGGCGTCCCCGCTCCAATGCTGCCGGCGTGCGCTTGCGCTTGATGAAGGGCTGATCGACATGGAAGCGCTCGATGAAGCTTTTCATCCACTCGGCGATCACCGGCGGCATCGCGACGCCATCGACGACGTCGTCGCCGACCTCGGCCCAGGCCTGCGCCTCGTCGGGCGCGGCGGTGACCTGGAAGGCGAAGATCGGCAGCCCGCCGGGGCCGTCGCCGTGGCGGAGCGCGACATAGAGGCGCGGCTCGCCGCTCGCCAGGTTGAACCGGTAGCTTTCAGTCTCCTTGCGGTGGAGCGCGAGCTCGACGGCGCCGAGATAGAACTGCTGCTTGCCCGGCTCCTCGCCCAGCCGGGTGCCGGGCGGCAGGTCGGGCGGCGCCTCGAGCACGGCGTGGGGCCGCCAATCATGGTCCGCCCAAGGGCTGTCCAATGCCCGCCGCACCGCCACGATGCCGACGGTTACCGCCTCTGCAGTCTGCATGCCCGGATTCATAGCACGGTCCGGGGCCGGGCGGTTACCGCCTGGCGATGTCGGCCACCTCGCCCCCGGTCATGGCGACAAGCTGGTCGGCCCTGAGCTTGAACACGGCATTGGGCGTGCCGGCCGCCGCCCAGATCTCGCCCAGCGCCAGGAGATCGCGGTCGATGTAGGTCTTGATCCGTTCGGGATGGGCGAGCGGCGGCACGCCGCCGATGGCGTAGCCGGTGCGCTCGCGCACGAAGGCGGCGTCGGGCCGCGTGACTTTCTCGCCCAGCAGCTGGGCCAGCTTCTTCTCGTCGACCCGGTTCTCGCCGCTGGCGATCACCAGGACCGGCCGGTTGCCGGGCTCGGTGCGGAAGATCAGCGACTTGGCGATGCGCGACACGGTCGTGCCGACCGCCGCCGCGGCCTCGGCCGACGTGCGGGTCGAGGCCTCGAGCTCGACCACGCGCACGTCGAAGCCGCCCGCGGTCAGCGTGTCCTGCACCTTGCGGGCGCTGGGGCTCAGCGATGGGCTCACGGGCGTCCTCCTCGCCGAGGCAGCCGTTGATCCGGCTGCCGGCTCAAATATTTGGCGCGCGGATCAACGCGCGCCTAGCCGGCCAGCTCGCGCGAGCGCCGCGTCGCGGCGGCGATGGCGCGCGTGAACAGCGGCTGCAGCCCGTCCGGCGCCATCAGGATCTTCAGCGCCTCGAGCGTGGTGCCGCCGGGGCTGGTGACGTTCTGGCGCAGCACCGATGCCGGCTCGCTCGACAGCCGCGCCAGCTCGCCCGCGCCGGACACGGTCGCGCGCGCCAGCTTCATGGCGAGATCCGGCGGCAGGCCGGCATCGATCCCGGCCTGCGCCAGCACTTCGATCAGCAGGAACACATAGGCCGGCCCGCCGCCCGACACCGCCGTGACGGCGTCGAGCAGGCCTTCGTCCTCGACCCAGTGCACCGCGCCGACGGCCTGCAGCAGCTTCGACGCCACGTCGCGCTGCGCCGCGGAGACGTGCTTGTTGCCGGCCGCCACGGTGGCGCCGCGCCCGACGGCGGCCGGCGTGTTCGGCATCGAGCGCACGACGGCCGCTTCATCGCCGAGATGGCGCGCGAAATAGGCGAGCGTCTTGCCGGCGGCGATCGACAGGTACAACGGCTTGGCCGCGCCGAACCTGGCGATGCCGGCGAGCGCCGCATCCATCGTCTGCGGCTTGACCGCGAGCAGCACGACGGAAGGCCTGAGCGTCGCGGGCAGCGCCTCCGCGGCGGAGACGTGCGCGATCCCGGCCTGGCCGGCGAAATCGCGCATGGCCGCCGCGTTCGGCTCGAGCACGGTCACCGGCATGGCCGCGCCGCCCGCGATGCCCTGGTCGAGCCAGCCGCGCAGCAGCGCGCCACCCATCTTGCCGCAGCCGAGAAGAAGCAGAGACATGGATGCTTAGCCCCGCGACAACAGACATCCGCCAGGACGACGGGTGTTCCAAGCCGATCTTACGGCGAAGGATGCGGCCGAAACAGCCGATGGATCAACTGCCGGCGACGGCCCTGCCGCTTAAGCCTCGCCGATCGTGTCGATCATGGCCGAGACCATCGCATCGGACGGGCTCTTGCCGCCCCAGATCACGAACTGGAAGGCGGGGTAGAAGCGGTCGCCCTCGGTGATCGCGATGTCGACGAGGTCCTCGAGCTGCTCGACCGTGGCGCCGCCGGCGCCGCGCAACAGCAGGTTGTGGCGGTAGAGCGGCACGCCTTCGGTGGCGCACAGATCGAAATGGCCGGCCCACAGCGATTCGTTCATCAGCGCCAGCAGCTCGACCACAGCGCGCTTCTTGGTCTCGGGCACCTTCACGTCCAGCGCGCAGGAGAACTGCAGTGCGTGCAGATCCGAATGCCAAGCGAAGAACAGCCGGTAGTCGCCCCAGCGACCGGCGATCTGCGCGACCAGCTCTTCCTCGCCGGCGCGCTCGAACGGCCAGTCATGGGCGCTGACGATTTCTTCGACCAGGTCGAGCGGGTTGGAATGGGTGGGGCCGCGTTCGACAAGGGAAACCGTCATCGCTTGCCACTCCCGTCAACGAACGCGACCTGCCATTATTCTGCAGTATCGGCCCGCATTCCCCAGGATGTAGTAGGTGCCACGCGGTATTGTGGAAGGGACCTCTGCATCCGCTATATGAGGTAGGGTGCCGTAAGCGATTGAGTCGCACAAGAGAAATTTTTAAGACTTGCGGCGAGCGACCGTTCCGGCGCGCCGTTGGTCACTCGGGCGGCTTCGCCTTGCGCCTGCCCTTCGCGCCCTCGTGGGCGACCTCCTCGCCGGTGGCAGCGAGCCGCGCTTCGAGCTCGGTGATGCGCGCGGCGAGCTTCTCCTGCTCCTCGCGCGCCGCCTGCGCCATGGCGCGCGCGACCTCGAACTCCTCGCGCGTCACGAGATCCATGCCGGCGAGGATGCGCTCGAACTGCTGGCGCAGCCGCGCCTCCACCTCGTCGCGGATGCCCGCGAGCGTGCCGAGCGCGCCGCCGGCGACGCGCGCCAGATCGTCGATCAGCCGATGGTCGTACTGCATGGCCTTCTCCCGGTCGTCACGCGGCGGAGGGCGACGGCATTCATCGTCGCCCTCGGGAAGACGAGGGCACGACAATAGCCCACAAGGAAAGTCCGCGTCCCAAGTCAGTCGATGGGCGAGCGCAGCCATCCGCTGCGCTTGCCCCTCCCCCGCCCGCGACCTATAAGTCCGCGCGACCTTCGTCGCGGGAGCAGCGCTCTATGATCCTCGTCACCGGCGGCGCCGGGTTCATCGGGTCGAACCTGCTGGCCGGGCTGGAGGCGCGCGGACAAACGGAGGTCGCCGTGTGCGACCGCCTGGGCGACGGCGACAAGTGGCGCAACATCGCCAAGCGCGAGATCGCGGCCTTCGTGCAGCCGGAGCGGCTGGCGCACTTCCTCGACTCGCAGCGCGACGCGATCGAGACCGTCTTCCACCTCGGCGCCGTCTCCTCCACCACCGAGACCGACGCCGACCTCATCGTCGATTCCAACTTCACCCTGTCGCTGTTCCTGTGGGATTGGTGCGCCAAGCACAACAAGCGCCTGATCTACGCTTCCTCGGCCGCCACCTACGGCGACGGGTCGGCCGGGTTCGACGACGACGGCGCGCTCGCGCACCTCGCCCGGCTCAAGCCGCTCAACGCCTACGGCTGGAGCAAGAACGCGTTCGACCGGCGCGTCGCGCGCATCGTCGCCGGCAACGGCGCGCGGCCGCGGCAATGGGCCGGCGTCAAGTTCTTCAACGTCTACGGGCCGAACGAGTACCACAAGGGCTCGATGGCCTCGGTCGTCTATCACACGCATGCGCGCATCAAGCGCGGCGAGAAGGGGCGGCTGTTCCGATCGCACAACCCGAATTACGCCGACGGCGGGCAGCTGCGCGACTTCGTGTGGGTCGGCGACTGCGTCGACGTGATGCTGTGGCTCCACGACAATCCGGCGGCCGAAGGCCTGTTCAATAGCGGCAGCGGCAAGGCGCGCAGCTTCCTCGACCTCACGCACGCGGTCTTCCGCGCGATGGGCCGCGAGCCCCGGATCGAGTGGGTCGACACGCCGGCCGAGATCCGCGCCAGGTACCAGTACTTCACCGAGGCGAGGATCGATCGCCTGCGCAAGGCCGGCTACAAGAAGCCCACCACCAGCCTGGAAGACGGCGTCGCCACCTATGTGCGCGACTTCCTGGAAGCCGCCGACCCGTACCGCTGACGGTGATGTTCGCCATCCCCTTCCCGACCATCGACCCCGTCGCGCTGCAGATCGGGCCCGTCGCGATCCGCTGGTACGCGCTCGCCTACATCGCCGGCATCGTGCTGGGCTGGCGCTATGCGCTGGTGCTGTGCCGGCGCATGCCCGAGCTGGTCACGCCGAAGCAGATGGACGACTTCATCGTCTGGCTGACGCTGGGCATCGTGCTGGGCGGGCGCATCGGCTACGTCGTCTTCTACAATCCGCAACACTTCCTCGCCCATCCGCTGGAGATCCCGGCGCTGTGGCGCGGCGGCATGTCGTTCCACGGCGGTCTCCTGGGCGTGCTGCTGGCGATCGGCCTGTTCGCGCGCTACCACGGGCTCAAGTATTTCGCGTTGTCCGACGTGGTCGCGGTCTGCGTGCCGTTCGGCCTGTTCTTCGGCCGGCTGGCCAATTTCATCAACGGCGAGCTGTTCGGCCGCGTCGCCGACGTGCCGTGGGCGATGGTGTTCCCGCATGGCGGCCCGCTGCCGCGCCACCCGAGCCAGCTCTACGAGGCCTTCCTCGAAGGGATCGTGCTGTTCGCGGTGCTGTGGCTGCTGGTGCGCGGCGGCGCGCGCGCGCGCGTGGGACTGGTCTCCGGGGTCTTCCTGATCGGCTACGGGCTGGCGCGATTTTCGGTCGAGTTCGCGCGCGAGCCCGACGAGCAGCTCGGCTACCTCGCCCTCGGTCTCACCATGGGCCAGTATCTCTGCATTCCGATGATCCTGATCGGCATCTTCTTCATGCTCCGGTCCGGAAAGCTGCCGTGACCGCGCTGCTGCGGCGGCTGATCCAGCGCATCGCCGCCGAAGGGCCGATTTCCGTCGCGGAGTACATGGCGCAGGTGCTGCTGGATCCGCGCGACGGCTATTACGTGCGCGCCGATCCGCTGGGGCGCGCCGGCGACTTCACCACCGCGCCCGAGATCAGCCAGATGTTCGGCGAGCTGCTGGGGCTGTGGTGCGTCGACGCCTGGTCGCGCCTCATGGGGTCGCCCACGCGCTTCGCGCTGGCGGAGCTCGGCCCCGGCCGCGGCACGCTGATGGCCGACGCGCTGCGCGCGGCGCAGGTTGCGCCCGGCTTCCTCGAAGCCGCCGAGGTCCATTTGGTGGAGGCGAGCCCGGCCCTTCGCGCGAAGCAGCGCCAGGCGCTGGCCGGACGCGACGTGCAATGGCATGGGCATCTCGACGCCGTGCCGGACCTGCCGATCCTGCTGCTGGCGAACGAGTTCTTCGACGCCCTGCCGGTGCGCCAGTTCGTGCGCACCGAGCGCGGCATGGTCGAGCGCATGGTGGGGCTGGATCCCGCCGGCGATGCCTTACGCTTCGGCCTGGCGCCGGGCCCAGGCCCCTGGGCGGCCGCGCTTCCGCCGGCGCTGCGCGAGGCGCCGCTCGGCAGCCTGGTCGAGTACTCGCCGGCGTCGATCGGTATCGTCCAAGCCATCGCACGGCGAATCGTGGGCCGCGGCGGCGCGGCGCTGCTGATCGACTACGGCAGCGCGGAAAGCGGTCCGGGCGAGACGCTGCAAGCCGTCCGGCGCCACGACCGCCACGGCGTGCTGGACGATCCCGGCGCGGCCGACCTGAGCGCGCGGGTCGACTTCGCCGCGCTCGCCAAGGCCGCATCGGACGAAGGCGTCGATGCATTCGGACCGGTGCCCCAGGGCACCCTGCTCGAGCGCCTCGGCATCGCCGAGCGCGCCCGCATGCTGGCGCAGGCGGCAACGTCCGCGCAGGCCGCCGAGATCGAGCGGGCCCGCGCCCGGTTGATCGGGGGCACGGAAATGGGCACCTTGTTCAAGGCGTTGGCCTTGGCGCCGCGCGGCCGTGGGGTGCCGGCCGGATTCGCGGACGGGGAACGCAGGATCTGACGGACGACCGGGGTTTCCGCGGCATGATCACGCTCGGCTCCTTGAACGCGCTCGGGGGCGTCCGGCACGCCTTCTTCACGCGCGCCGGCGGGGCGAGCGAAGGCATCTACGCGAGCAACAACTGCGGCTTCGGCTCGGCCGACGAACCGGCGCGCGTGGCCGAGAACCGCCGGCGCTGCGCGGCGCAGCTCGACCTGCCGTTCGAGGCGTTGCTGACGGTCCACCAGGTCCACGGGCGCGACGTCGTCGTGGTCGACCGGACCTGGGCGCCCGGCCGGGCGCCGAAGGCCGACGCGATGGTCACCGACCGGCCGGGCGTTGCGCTCGGCATCCTCGCGGCGGACTGCGCGCCGGTGCTGTTCGCCGATGCCCAGGCACGGGTGATCGGCGCCTGCCACGCGGGCTGGCGCGGCGCCTTCGCCGGCGTCGCCGAGGCGACGGTCGAGGCGATGTGCCGGCTGGGCGCCGCGCGCGAGCGCATCGCGGCCGCGATCGGGCCGTGCATCGCCCAGCGCTCGTACGAGGTCGGACCGGAGTTCCCGCGCCCGTTCCTGGAGCAGGACGCGGCCAACGCCGACCTGTTCGCGCCGCCCTGCCCGTCGGCGGGCGCGCGGCCGGGGCACCGGATGTTCGACCTTGCCGGCTACATCGCGCGCCGGCTCGCGCGCGGCGGCATCGACACGGTCGGTGCGGTGCCGTGCGACACCTGCCGCGAGGAAGGGCGTTTCTTCAGCTATCGCCGCGCCACCTTGCGCGGCGAGAAGGACTATGGGCGCAATCTCTCGGCGATCGCGCTCGAGCCGTGAGGGGAAGAAGCGGGGATGGCCGTTCATTTCAGCGAGCAGGAGCTGGCGGAACGCCGCGCGAAGGCGTGCAAGGCCATGGCGGCGCAGGGCCTGGACGGCATGCTGATGTTCCGGCAGGAGAGCATGTACTACCTGACCGGCTACGACACGTTCGGCTACGTGTTCTTCCAGTGCCTGTATCTCGGCGCCGACGGCAGGATGTTCCTTCTCACCCGCGTGCCCGACCTGCGCCAGGCGCGCCACACCTCGGTGATCGAGGACATCCGCATCTGGGTCGACCGCGAAGGCGCCACGCCCGCCGAGGACCTCCGCGCGGTGCTCGACGAATACAAGTGCAAGGCCAAGCGCCTGGGCGTCGAGTACGAGGCCTATGGGCTGACGGCGCGCAACGGCAAGCGGCTGGAAGCGGCGCTGGCCGGGTTCTGCTCGCTGGTCGACGCGTCGGAGCTGGTCAACACGCTGCGCGTGGCGAAGAGCCCGGCCGAGCTGGTCTACGTGCGCAAGGCGGCGGAGCTCGCCGACGCCGCGCTGGCGGAGGCCAACCGCCTGGCCAAGCCGGGCGCGTTCGAAGGCGACATCCTGGCGGCGATGCACGGCGCCGTGTTCCGCGGCGGCGGCGACGATCCCGGCAACGAGTACATCATCGGCTCGGGCAAGGACGCGCTGCTCTGCCGCTACTTCTCGGGCCGGCGGCATCTCGACAGCCAGGACCAGCTGATGCTCGAGTTCGCCGGCGTGTACCGGCACTACCATGCCTGCCTGATGCGCACGATCCTGATCGGCAAGCCCGATCCGCGCCAGGTCGCGATGCACAAGTGCGCGCTGGAGGCGATGCAGGCCTGCCAGGAGGCGCTGAAGCCCGGCCGGCCGATCGGCGAGGTGTTCGACGCCTATGCCCGGGTGTGGGACGCGGGCGGCTACCGCCAGTACCGCTTCAATGCCTGCGGCTACAGCCTGGGCACGACCTTCGCGCCGAACTGGATGGACTGGCCGATGCTGTATCATGGCAACCCGGTCCTGGCGGAGCCCGGCATGGTGTTCTTCCTGCACATGATCGTGGTCGACAGCGACAACAACCTGGCGATGGCGCCGGGCTACACGGTCGAGGTGACGGCGGACGGCTGCAAGCCGCTGTCGAAGACGCCGCTGGACCTGGTGGTGAACTGAGGGCGGAACGAAGACAGGGGGCGCGGCCTTGCCGCATTTGTTCATCTTGATGGCGTTCGCGCTGGTCGGCCTGGTGGTGGGCTGTGCCGTGGTGTGACCTGAGCCGGCCGACGCGCACGCTCGCGGCCCTGGCGATGCTGGCGACCCTGGGGCTCGCCGGCTGCGGCGAGCCTCCGCGCCCGTTCGCCCATACGGGCGAGGTCGACAGCCCGCTGCTCAAGCTCGCCGATCCCGCCGGCATCGCGCTGATGCAGCTCGACGACTTCCCCGCCGCCGGCCAGAAGCGCTTCCAGGAGGCGCTGATCGACCAGCTGCACCGCGCCGAGGTGCCGGCGACGGTCGGCAGCGGCAACGCGCAGAGCTACCGCCTGGTCGGCCAGGCGATCGACCGGCCAACGGAGGACGGTCGGGAGGTGCTGATCCATTGGCGCATGACCGACGCCGCCGGCCAGGCGCGCGGCAACCACGTGGTGCGCCGCATCGTCGACCCCAAGGCGTGGGATTCCGGCGATCCCGCGCTGATGCGCGAGCTGGCGCGCGGCTCCACCGCCGGGATCCTGTCGCTGCTGCCCGACCGCAACCAGGCGCTCGCCCAGGCGCCGCCGCAGCGCCGCGGGAGCGACCAGCCCAGCAGCATCGTGCCGCCGATGGGCACGCGCCTGGCCGCGTCGCCGCGGCCCCCGCAGCGGCCGCAGGTCGCCCAGGCCACGCCCCGTCCTTCCGCCAACAGCCAGGCCGCGACCGGGCCGGCAATCGCCGAACGCAAGGACGGCGCGGCCAAGGACGCCGGCGGCGAGCAGCCGCCGGTTGCGTTGAGGCCGATCGAAGGCGCGCCCGGCGACGGCGACGAGTCGCTGCGCAAGGCGATGCAATATTTCCTCGGCCGCCAGTCGATCAACGTGGTCAGCGAATACGACGCGCCGGCCGCCATCGTGGCCGGCGAGGTGTTCGTCCGCCCGGTCGGCAGCAGGCAGCAGGACGTGCGCGTGGACTGGACGGTCTACGCCCCCGACGGCCGCCGCCTGGGCACGGTCGGCCAGTCCAACCGCATCCCCGCCGGCCAGCTCGACGGCAAATGGGGCGACATCGCCTTTGCCGTCGCCGAGGGCGCCGTGCAGGGCCTCAACGAGCTGTTCGAGCAGATCGAGGGCTTCGGGCCGCAGAAGCAGCCGACCAAGAAATGAGCCCGGTGCGCGCCCTGCGCTCCCTCGCCTCCTTCGGCCCCTCCTTGTGCTCCCGCTCCCGCCGCAGCCGCCACGCGGCGCGGCTCGTCGCCGTGCTTTTCCTCTCCTTCGCCGTCGCCGGCTGCGGCGCGGTGAACCTGGACCGGCTGTTCGGCGACGGGAAATCGAAGCAGCGGGCGGCGGCGCGCCCGGACCGGGCGCAGCCGGGCATCCTGACCGGCACGGTCGAGGGCGACGGCGCGATCTCCGGCGCCAACGTCAAGGTCGAGCTCTACGAGGTCACCGGCCAGGACCCTGCCGTCGTGCTCGCCCGCACGCAGCCGATGATGGTCGCGCGCTCGGGCCGCGACGGGCGCTACAGCTTCAACCTGGGCGGACTCGCGCGCGCGCCCCAGGGCCAAGCCAAGACCTGGCTGGTGCGCGCGGGCGGCGCGGCCGCGGACGATCCCAACGCGCCGGACGCGACCATCACCTTTGCCAGTGCCGCGGCGGGCGGCCGCCTGCCGCCGCTCTATCTCTGGGACGGGCAGTCGCAGGCCATCGCCGGCGACGAGCAGGTGATCTTCCGCTTCGCGCCGCTGCCGGGCGGGCGGCGCGTCGATCCGACCGTCTACGGCGTCGAGCTGGCTGGCGAGAACGGGGCGGGCGGCTTCGTGCCGCCGGTCGGCGGCGCGCCGGAGGTCGCCCTGCCGCGCCTGGTGCTGCAGGAGCTGCCCTGGACCTACCGCCCGCTCGCCGCGCTCGACCACAACCAGGTCGACGGCACGGTGTTCCACGGCATCTATCGCGGCGCCGCGCGGCGGATCCAGGGCGTCAACCCGCCGCCGATCAGCCGCGAGCGCAACGCGCGGCTGGTGCCGCCGGGCCTGGGATTCCGCGGCCTGACCGACGGCAAGCCCGACAACGTGCTGCCGCACGTGATGCCCGAGGGCGGGCGGGTCGAGATCGACCTGGGCACGGTCGCGGAGGTCGCCCGCATCTATCTGTTCGGCCTGCAGGTCGCGGGCGACGACCAGGTCACCGCCCATTTGAGCGGCAATGCGAACCAGCCCGGGCCGGCCCTGGTGCAGGTTTCCGCCCGCGACGCCTTCGAGATCCGGCTGCCGCCCGGCGCGCGCGGCCGCCACCTGTTCGTCCGCTTCTCCGGGCAGCTGACCGCGCTCGGCGAGATCGTCGCCTACGGCCCGCAGGACCCGAAATGGGAGTCGGCCCGGCCGGTCGCCCCGTTCAGCACCCAGGTGCAGAGCGTGCCCGTTAACTAATCGCCCCTAACCGGCTGTCCGGGCGGCCGATTCCGCGGCCGCGGCCATGCTTCGGGCGCAGTTTACACCGCGACGGCGAGTTGATAGGTTCCGCCCGCCTTTCCGGGGCGTCAGGCAGCATTTCGTTACTCCAGCGGGTCCGTTTCAAGGACGGGGCATGAAAATCCTCGCCGGCAACAGCAATCGTCCATTGGCCGAAGCGATTGCGGCCTACCTCAACGTGCCCTTGACCAAGGCCGCCATCAGGCGGTTCGCGGACATGGAGATCTTCGTCGAGGTGCTGGAGAACGTGCGCGGCGAGGACGTGTTCGTCGTGCAGTCGACCTCGTTCCCGGCCAACGACAACCTGATGGAGCTGCTGATCTGCGTCGACGCGCTGAAGCGCGGGTCGGCGCGGCGCATCACGGCGGTGATCCCGTACTACGGCTATGCCCGGCAGGACCGCAAGACCGGCCCGCGCACGCCGATCTCGGCCAAGCTGGTCGCCAACCTCTTGACCGCGGCCGGGGCCGACCGCGTGCTGACGCTCGACCTGCACGCGACGCAGATCCAGGGCTTCTTCGACGTGCCGACCGACAACCTGTTCTCGGCGCCCGTCTTCACCAAGGACATCATCGCGAGCTTCCCCGGCGACAAGCCGATCATCGTGTCGCCCGACGTCGGCGGCGTGCTGCGGGCGCGCGCCATCGCGCGCCGGCTCGACGTGGACCTGGCGATCATCGACAAGCGCCGCGAGCGCGCCGGCGTGTCCGAGGTGATGAACGTCATCGGCGATGTCGGCGACCGCCACTGCATCCTGGTGGACGACATCGTCGATTCCGCCGGCACGCTGTGCAACGCCGCGGTCGCGCTGAAGGAGCACGGCGCCAAGTCGGTCGCCGCTTACGTCACGCACGGCGTCCTGACCGGCGGCGCGGTGGCGCGGGTCAAGGCCTCGCCGCTCGAGGCGCTGGTCACGACCGACAGCATTCCGGCGACCGAGGAGATGAAGGGCGCCAACAACCTCAGGCAGATCACCATCGCGCCGCTGCTGGCCGAGGCGATCCACCGCATCAGCGAGGAACGGTCGGTCTCGAGCCTGTTCGACTGACCTCTTGGAAATTCCGCCCGGTCGACGCCGAAGACCGGATCGGACGAACGGGACGGCGGCACCCCTGGAGGCCGCGTCCGCTACGGCACGAAAGAGCACGAGGAGTTCGAAGACCATGGCCGAAATCGTCACCATCGCCGCCGAGGCGCGCGAGCGGGCAGGAAAGGGGCCCTCCCGCAGCACGCGCCGCGCCGGCCGCGTCCCCGCCGTGATCTACGGCAACAAGGAACCCGCCCTGATGATCTCCGTCGATCCGAAGGAGATCGGGCGCGAGGTCACCAGGCGCGGATTCTTCGCGCGGCTGCTGGACATCAAGGTCAACGGCGGCACGCATCGCGTCCTGCCGCGCGACGTCCAGTTCGATCCGGTGACGGACAAGCCGGTGCATCTCGACTTCCTGCGCGTCGGCAAGGACACGCGCATCCGGGTCGAGGTGCCGATGCAGTTCGTCAACGACGACAAGAGCCCGGGCCTCAAGCGCGGCGGCGTGCTCAACATCGTGCGCCGCACGATCGAGCTGTACTGCTCGGTGACGAATATTCCCGAGAAGCTGGTGGCCGACCTCGACGGGCTCGACATCGGCGACAGCGTGCACATCAGCGCGGTCAAGCTGCCCGAGGGCGTGAGGCCGACCATCACCGGCCGCGACTTCACCATCGCCTCGATCGCCGTGCCGAGCGCGGCCAAGGCGGCGGCGGAAGAGGCGCGTGCGGCGGCCGAGGCCGCGGCGGCGGCGGGCGCACCGGCCGAGGGCGCGGCGCCGGCGGAAGGCGCTCCGGCGGCACCGGCCGGCGGTGC
>JAKLKW010000038.1 GCA_023150455.1 Alphaproteobacteria bacterium
CAGCCGCGGCAGGGTCTCGATCAGCGCCTGCGTATAGGGATGCAGGGGACGGCGCAGCACGTCCTCGGCCGGCCCGCTTTCCACCGCGCGGCCGGCATACATCACCAGGACGTCGTGCGCGACCGAGGCGACCACGCCGAGATTGTGGCTGATGAACTGGATCGCGGTGTCGGTCTCGTCCTGCAGTTCCTGCATCAGGTCGAGGATCTGCGCCTGGACGGTGGCGTCGAGCGCCGTCGTCGGCTCGTCGGCGACCAGCAGCGCGGGACGGCAGGCGAGCGCCATGGCGATCATCGCGCGCTGGCGCATGCCGCCCGAAAGCTGGTGCGGATAGGAGGCGGCGCGCCGCGCGGGGTCCGGGATGCCGACGCGCGCGAGCATGGCGATCGCCGCCTCCATCGCCGCCGCGGCGTCCATGCGCCGGTGCAGCAGATAGGCCTCGGCCACCTGGGCGCCGATGGTCAGGACCGGGTTCAGCGCCGCGGCCGGGTCCTGGAACACCATGGCGACGCGCTGGCCGCGCAGGTCGCGCAGGCCCGCGTCGTCCAGCGCCATCACGTCGATCCCGCCGACGCGGATCGTGCCCGCCGCGATGCGCCCGGGCGGCGGCACCAGCCGCATCAGCGCCAGCGCCGCCACGGTCTTGCCGCAGCCGCTCTCGCCCACGACGCCGAGCGTGCGGCCGCGCCCGATGCGATAGTCGAGGCCGTCGACGGCCCGCCTCGATCCGGCCCGGCCCGGGAACGCGACGACCAGCCCGCCGACGTCCAGCAGCGGGCCCCCGGCCGACGCGCCCGATGGGACGACTTCCGGCACGGAAGCGGCCGCGCCTACTCCGCCCGCCAGTGCTCGATCCACATCGTGGAGGGATCGCGATGGCCGGTCGGGGTCACGCCCTTCAGCCATTTCGGGATCACGAAGACGTCGGCGCGGAAATAGAGCGGCAGCACCGGCAGGTCGGCCAGGTACAGCTCCTGCAACTGCCGCCACAGCGCCTTGCGCTTGCCGCGATCGAGCTCGACCTCGATCTTCTCGACCAGCTCGTCCATCGCCTTGCTGGCGTAGCCGGTGTAGTTCTGGCCGGCCCAGTTGTTCTCCGGCCGCGGGATTTCGCCGGAATGCAGCGTCGAGCGCGGCACGCTCTCCGGCGCGCTGACCCAGGCATACATCGCCATGCCGGTGTACTGCCGCTTGGTCACGGTCTCGCCGAAGAACACCCGCGGCGGCTCGTTCTTCAGGCGCACGTCGACGCCGACCTGCTTCCATTGCGCCTGCAGCACCTGCTGCACCGTCTCGCGCACGCGGTTGCCGGCGGTGGTCATCAGCTCGATCGCGAGCTTCTCGCCGCCCGCGTTCTGGCGCATGCCGCCCGGGCCCGCCTTCCAGCCCGCCTCGTCGAGCAGCTGGGCGGCGCGCTTGGGGTCGTGGTCGTAGCCCTTGAGGTCGGCGGCGTGGACCCAGTCGAGCGGGTTGACCGACGTCGTCGCCACCGGCTGCTTGCCGCCGAACAGCCTGGTGCTGATCGACCGCCGGTCGAGCGCCATCAGCAGGGCCTGGCGCACGCGCAGGTCCTTGAGCGCCGGGTGGTCCAGGCGCATGTCGATGTGCTCGTAGATGAGGCCGGGCTTGAAGATCACGTCGTACTTGTCGGCGTGCTTCTTCTCGAAGGCGAGCCCCTGGTCGAGCGTGAGCCCCAGCTCGCCGGTGATGTAGTCGATCGAGCCCGACAGGAGGTTGGCCTCGAGCGCCGAGGTGTTCTCGACCGCGCGAAAGACGACGCGCTTGAACTTCGGCTTCTCCCCGTACCAGGTCGGATTGGGCTCGAGCACGATGTGCGAGCCGGTCCTGACCTCGACGATCCGGTACGGCCCGAAATGCAGGCCCGCGTTGGTGGGATCGGCGTCGAAGCGCGTGCGGTTGCGGTACTGCGCCGGCTCGGCGAAGTGCGCCGCCTCGATATGCGCCGGCAGCACCTGGAAATCGCCGATGGCGTTGTACTCGTAGGTCACCCTGTCGAAATGCAGCGTGAAGGTCTTCTGGTCCTTCACGTCCAGCTTGTAGGCGCGGCGATAGAACTCGGCCGCGGCCACGCCGCTCTGCGGGTGGCGGCCGACCTCCCAGCTGAACAGCACGTCGCGCGTCGTCACCGGCGTGCCGTCGCCCCACTTCGCGTTCGGCTGGATCGTGTAGGTGACGGCGATGCCCTGCTTGCCGTCCGGCAGGTCCTCGAGCCTGGCCAGGCCGTTCTCGATCGTCGGCAGCGCGACGCACAGCATGCAGGTCAGCTGCCACTTCGCGTCGTAGGCGGTGAACGGGCGCCTGGTCGCCGCGTTGACCAGCGTCTTCGCCAGCATCGACTCGATATTGGGATGCAGCGTGGCCGGGTACTGGGTCATGCCGATGACCAGCTCGTCCTTGGCGGCGAACGCCGTGGGCGCCGTGGCCGGCGACAGGACCGCGGCGAGGGCAAGAAGGGTGCGTGCGAGCAGTGTGCGTTTCATGGCCTGGGGAGTGTAACGGAGTTCGATCCGCGGATCACCTGATCCGCCGCGATTTGCCTCCCCGACCCGGCCTGATATCGTTGCCTCGATCCGCGGCGACGCTTCCAAGGGGACGGAATTGGGCCTGCCGGTATTCCACATGATCGCGGGCGGCGCCCGGCCCGTGGCGCCCTACAGCCACGCCGTCGAGGCGGACGGCTGGGTGTTCCTGACCGGACAGATGCCGAACGATCCCGCCGACGACGCGGCGCCCTTCGCGCCGGACATCGAGGGCCAGACCCGCCGGGTGATGGACAACCTCGAGATCGTGCTCGAGGGGCTCGGGCTGGGACTGGAGCATGTCGTGGCCGCGCGGGTGTTCCTGACCGAGTTCAAGGCGCACTACCAGCGCATGAATGCGGTCTACCGGAGCTACTTTCCCCCGGACCGGCTGCCGGCGCGCACCTGCATCGGGGTGACGGGCCTCGCCCGCGACGCGCTGGTTGAGATCGATTTCGTCGCCCGGCGGCCATGAGAGAGGGCATCCCGGGAGGGGAGCAGAAGCCATGACAGCACTGGCGACCCGTGTTCGGATGATCGGCCTCGCGGCGCTGCTCGCGGCCGGCGCCGGTCCCACGTCGGCGCAGCCGGCGCCCGCCGCGCCCGCCCCGGCCGTGATCGTGGAGAAGGTCGAGAAGCAAGACGTCCGCCCGTCGATCGACTTCACCGGGCGGATCAAGGCGGTCGACAAGGTCGACCTGCGCGCGCGCGTCACCGGCTTCCTGGAGAAGCGCCTGTTCAAGGAAGGCGACGACGTAAAGGAGGGCGCGCTGCTGTTCACGATCGAGAAGCAGCAATACCAGGCGGCGCTCGACCAGCAGAAGGCGGAGGTCGCCAAGTCGCAGGCCGCGGTGACCAACGCGGTGCAGCAGCTCGCGCGTGCCCGCGAGCTGGTGAGGAGCCAGAACATCGCGCAGTCGACCGTCGACCAGCGCGTGGCGGAGGAGGGCGCGGCGCGCGCCAATCTGCAGGCGGCGCAGGCGGCGGTGCGCGCGGCCGAGATCAACCTGGGCTACACCGACATCAAGGCGCCGATCAGCGGCCGCATCGGCCAGGCGAGCGTCACCTCGGGCAACCTGGTCGGGCCGGACAGCGGCGTGCTGGCGACCATCGTCAGCCAGGACCCGATCTACGTCACCTTCCCGGTCGCGCAGCGCATCTTGACCGAGATGCAGCGGCGCGCGATCGAGACCGGCCGCCAGACCGAGGCGATCGTGCGGGTGCGCCTGCCGGACGGAAGCGGGTACAAGCATCCCGGCAAGATCGATTTCGTCGACGTCCAGGCCTCGCAGGGCACCGACACCGTCACCGTGCGCGCCAGCCTGCCCAATCCCGACCGCATCCTGATCGACGGCCAGTCGGTCGGCGTCACCGCCGAGCGCGCCGAGGCCGAGCTGGCGCTCGTGATCCCGCAGACCGCGATCCAGATCGACCAGGCCGGCCGCTTCGTGATCGTCGTGGGCGCGGACAACAAGGCCGAGGTCAGGCGCATCAAGGCCACGCCGCGCAAGGACGGCACCGCCGTGGTCGAGGAGGGCCTCAAGGAAGGCGAGCTGATCATCGTCCAGGGCCTGCTGAAGGTGCGCCCCGGCATCGTCGTGGCGCCGACCGTCCAGCCCTCGACGGCGATCCCGAAGACCTGAGCCGCGCGCTCGATGTTCTCCGCCATCTTCATCGACCGGCCGCGGCTGGCGATCGTCATCTCGACGGTCATCACGATCGCGGGCCTGATCGCGATCCTGTTCATCCCCGTCGCCCAGTTCCCCAACATCGTGCCGCCGCAGGTCTCGGTCACCGGCTACTACCCGGGCGCCGGCGCGGACGTGGTCGAGGCGACCGTGGCGCAGCCGATCGAGTCGCAGGTCAACGGCGTCGACAAGATGCTGTACATGAAGTCGACCAGCAGCAACGACGGCTCCTACGCGCTCACCGTCACCTTCGCGGTCGGCACCAACACCGACATCAACAACGTCAACGTGCTCAACCGCGTGCAGCTCGCGAACCCGCGCCTGCCGGACGAAGTGCAGCGCCAGGGCCTGACCGTGAAGAAGAAGTCGTCGTCGCTGCTGCAGGTGATGGCGGTCTATTCGCCCAAGGGCACCTACGACGCGCTCTACCTCTCGAACTACGCGACCATCAACCTGCTCGACACGCTGGCGCGCGTGCCGGGCGTCGGCGAGGCCGGCATCTACGGGCCGCTCAACTACTCGATGCGCATCTGGCTGAGCTCGGACCGGCTCACCAGCCTCAACCTCTCGGTCGCCGAGATCGTCAACGCGGTCAAGGCGCAGAACACGCAGGCCGCGCTCGGCCGCATCGGCGCCCAGCCGGCGCTGGCCGACACGCAGTTCCAGCTCAACATCCAGACCAAGGGGCGCTTGAGCGACGTCGCCGAGTTCGAGCGCATCGTCGTCCGCGCCAATCCCGACGGCTCGGTCGTGCGCGTCGGCGACGTCGGCCGCGTCGAGCTCGCGGCGCAGAGCGCCGACAGCTTCGGCCGCTTCAACGGCCAGCCGGCGACGATCGTCTACATCGCCCAGGCGCCCGACGCCAACGCGCTGCAGGTCGCCGACGGCGTCAGGAAGGCGATGGGCGAGCTCCAGGCGCGCTTCCCGCAGGATCTCGCCTACGACGTGATGTACGACACGACGCGCTTCGTGCGCGCGACGGTCGATGAGGTGCTGCACACGCTGCTCGAGGCCTTCGTCCTGGTCGTGCTGGTCGTGTTCCTGTTCCTCGGCAGCCTGCGCGCCACGCTGATCCCGACCGTCGCCGTCCCGGTCGCGCTGGTCGGCACCTTCGCCGTGCTGCTGGCGATCGGCTTCACCGCCAACACGGTTTCGCTGTTCGCGGTGGTGCTGGCGATCGGCATCGTGGTCGACGACGCCATCGTCGTGGTCGAGGCGGTCGAGCACCTGATGCATGCCGAAGGCCTGGGACCGAAGGAGGCGGCCAAGAAGGCGATGGGGCAGATCACCGCGCCGATCATCGCCATCACGCTGGTGCTGCTGTCGGTGTTCGTGCCGGTCGCTTTCGTGCCCGGCATCACCGGCCAGATGTACCAGCAGTTCGCGGTCGTCGTGTCGGTCTCGATGCTGATCTCGGCGCTCAACGCCCTGACGCTGAGCCCGGCCTTGTGCGGCATCGTCCTCAAGCCCGCGCACGGGCCCCGGCGCGGGCCGATGAAATACGTGCTGGGCGGCATCGACCGCGCCACGTCGGGCTACGCGCGCGTCGTCCGCTCGCTGGTGCGCCGCGCCGTTTTGTCGCTTGTCGTGCTCGCCGCCGTGCTGGGCGGCACCGGATACCTGTTCATGCGGACGCCGACCGGGTTCCTGCCGGCCGAGGACCAGGGCCTGTTCTTCGCCGAGATGCAGCTGCCCGAGGGCGCCTCGGTCAACCGCTCCGGCGCCGTGTCGCGGGTAGTCGAGGACACGATCAAGAACATCAAGGGCGTGCGCAGCGTCATCACCGTGGTCGGCTACAGCTTCCTCAACGGCGTCAGCCAGTCGAACAGCGCCTTCTTCATCGTCGAGCTGGAGGACTGGGCGAAGCGCAAGGCGCGCGCGGAATCGGTCTTCGCCATCATCGAGCGGCTGCGCGCCGGGACCGCGCCGCTGCCCGAGGCGACCGTGCTCGTGTTCAACATGCCGCCCATCCTCGGCCTCGGCACGGGCTCCGGCTTCGAGTACCAGCTGCAGGATCTGCGTGGCGGCGAGGCCCAGGACCTCGCCGGCGTCATGCGCGGCATGATGTTCCAGGCCAACCAGCGGCCCGAGCTGCGCGCGGTCTTCGGGCTGTTCACGACCAGCACGCCGCAGGTCTACATGGAGATCGACCGCGACAAGGCGCAGATCCTGGGCGTGTCGATCAGCGACGTCTTCACCGCGATGCAGTCGCTGCTCGGCAGCTACTACATCAACGACCTCAACCTGTTCGGCCGCACCTGGCAGGTCAACATCCAGGGCGAGGCCGCCGACCGCGACGAGATCCCCGACGTCTACCGCATCAACGTGCGCAACAAGAACGGCGAGATGGTGCCGCTGCGCTCCTTCGCCGAGGCGCGGCTGATCACCGGCCCGCAGGTGATCCAGCGCTACAACAACTACCGCAGCGTGACGCTGCAGGGCGAGCCGGCGCCCGGCCGCAGCACCGGCGTGGCGCTGACGGTGATGGAGCGCCTGTCGCAGGGGGTGCTGCCGCAGGGCTACGGCTACGAATGGACCGGCACGGCGCTGCAGGAGAAACAGGCCGGCGGCCAGACCCTCTACATCTTCGCGCTCGCCTTCCTGTTCGCCTACCTGTTCCTGGTCGGCCTCTACGAAAGCTGGACCATCCCGATTCCCGTCCTGCTCTCGGTCTCGGTCGGCCTGCTCGGCGCCATGGTGGCGATCAACCTGGCCGGGCTCGACAACAACCTCTACGCCCAGATCGGCATCGTCGTGCTGATCGCGCTGGCCGCCAAGAACGGCATCCTGATCGTCGAGTTCGCCAAGGAGAAGCGCGAGCACGGCCTTCCCATCCTCGACGCCGCCGCCGCCGGCGCCGAGGCGCGCTTCCGCGCCGTGATGATGACCAGCTTCGCCTTCATCCTCGGCCTCGTGCCGCTGGTGATCGCGACCGGCGCCGGCGCCTTGAGCCGCAAGGCGGTCGGCACCGCCGTGTTCGGCGGCATGCTGTTCGCGGCGGTCTTCGGCATCTTCCTCATCCCCACGCTCTACGTGGTCTTCCAGGGCCTGCGCGAGCGGATGCACGCGCTGCTCGAGCGCAAGCAGCCGCCCGCCGAGCGGCCCCCGCCCGCGCCGCCGCCAACCCAGCCACCGCCCGACGCCGGCGAGGCGGAGGCGCATCCGTCCTGAGGCCGGATGACGCATCCGCCCCGAGCCGATGACGGATGGCGTGCGCCGGCCGGCCCTGCCGGCCGATGCGCAGTCCGTTGAATTCGCGGGGCGATTTCCCGGCGCCGGGTCCGGGTGATGACGGATGACGCTTGATGACGGGTTCGCCGGCATATCCGCGTGGAATCGTGCGCCGGCCCGGTGGATTCCCACCAACTCGTTGATGCACCAGGAATTTGCAGCCGCGTCGACCGCCGCGTTCCGCTTCGTTCACACACGCGCCGCGAACGAGGCGCAACGGCCGAATCAAAAAGCCCGCCGAGGCGGGCCGGAGGTCGCGCGGGCCGGGGCCCACGCGTCGGATCGTGCCGCAAAGTCTACGCTCGACCGCGCGGTCGTCAAGCGCGAAGCAGCGGCAGCAGCGATTTGATGTCCGGAAGGACATGGTCCGGCCGGGGAACGGTGGGCGACAGCGCGATGCCGCGCCGGTTGATCCAGGCGATGGTGAGGCCGAGCGGCTTGCCGCCGACGAGGTCGGTGAACTGCGACTGGCCGGAATGCAGCAGCCGGTCGACGGCGGCGCCCGTGCGGTCGACCAGGTAGTGGAACAGCTTGCCGTCGGGCTTGTAGCCGCGCGCCCGCTCGGCCGTGCAGACCAGGTCGAAGCGGCGGCCGAGCGGCGTGCGTGCGAGCAGATCGTCGTCGATGTTCGACACGATCGCCAGCTTGAAGCGCCGCGCCAGCGCGTCGAGCGTCGGGGCGACGTCGGGATAGAGCTGGAAGCGCGGGAAGGCGTCGAAGTAGAGCTGGATCATGCCGGCGTCGCCGCGCACGCCGTAGTCGGCGAAGGCCTGCTCGAGCGAAGCGCGGCAGATGTCCCTGTACGGCCGGTACGGCTTCCAGTAGGCGGCGATGTTGAGCTCTTCCCAGTGCTCCCAGAACGCGCGCACGTCGACGTCGCCGGCGCCGGCATCGTCGAGGATGCGCTGGAACGCGTCGTAGGAGCCGTCGCGCACGCCGACCAGCGTGCCGTACACGTCGAAGGAGAGGAATTCGATCCTGGCGGGGTCGAGCGCGGCCATTACCGATTCTTCGCGTGGTACTCCGGGTTCGGCATCATGTCGACGCCGTGCGCCACGCGGTTGGTGTAGTTGAAGAAGGCCGCGACCTCGCAGATGTCGAAGACGTCCGCGTCGGAGAAGCCGAGCTTGCGCAGCTTGCGGCGGTCGTCTTCGTCGACCAGGCGCGGGCTCTCGGTCAGCTTCCAGACGAAATCGAGCATGGCGCGCTGGCGCCGCGGCAGCTCGGCGACGCGGTAGTTCATCACCATCATCTCGCCGAGCTGCGGGTCGCCCGAGAGCTGGCGCACCGCCTGGCCGTGCGCCACGAGGCAGTAGTAGCAGCGGTTGGCCGACGACACGACCACGGCGATCATCTCGCGCTCGAGCCTGCTCAAGCCCGATTCGCCCAGCATCAGCGCGTTGTACATCGAGATGAAATGCCTGAGCTTCTCCGGCCGCGCCGCCCAGGCGCGCAGCACGTTCGGCACCAGGCCCAGCTTCTCCCGGCAGATCGCGAAGTACTTCCTGAGGTCCGTGTCCAGCTTCTTCGGGCTCGGCACCTTCAGGCGCATGATATGTCTCGGCTGCGGCATCGTCGCTTTCCCGTGCTTCGCCAGATGTCAGAGGTCAGATGTCAGAGGTCAGAGGTCAGAGGTCAGAAAGGAAATCTTCCTCTCTCTGACATCTGACCTCTGGCATCTGACCTCCGACATCTGAAATCTACGGCCCGCATTGGGCTCTCTGGCGCAGCAGGTGGTCCGCCAGCACCAGGGCCAGCATCGCCTCGCCCACGGGCACGGCGCGGATGCCGACGCAGGGGTCGTGGCGGCCCTTGGTCACGATCTCGGTGTCGCGGCCGTCGATCGTGACGGTGCGGCGCGGCGACAGGATCGAGCTGGTCGGCTTGACGGCGAAGCGCACGACGATGTCCTGGCCCGAGGAGATGCCGCCGAGGACGCCGCCGGCGTTGTTGCCGAGGAACGTCATCTTGCCGTCCTTCATGCGCATCTCGTCGGCATTGGTCTCGCCGCTGAGCTCGGCCGCGCCGAAGCCGGCGCCGATCTCGACGCCCTTGACCGCGGTGATGCTCATCATGGCGCGGGCGATGTCGCCGTCGAGCTTGTCGAACACCGGCTGGCCGAGGCCGGCCGGCACGTTCTCGGCGACCATTTCGATGACGGCGCCGCAGGACGAGCCCGCCTTGCGCACGCCGTCGAGGTAGCTGGACCATCGCTCCACGATCCCGGCGTCCGGCGCGAAGAACGGGTTGCGCGCGACCTCGTCCCAGTCCCAGCGCTTGCGGTCGATCCTCAGCGATCCCACCTGGATCAGCGCGCCGCGGATCCGGACGCCGCCGGGCACCAGATGGTCGAGCACCTTGCGCGCGACGGCGCCGCCGGCCACGCGCATCGCCGTCTCGCGCGCCGAGGAGCGGCCGCCGCCGCGATAGTCGCGGATGCCGTACTTGACCCAGTAGGTGTAGTCGGCATGGCCCGGCCGGAACCGGTCCATGATGTCGGAATAGTCCTTGCTGCGCGCGTCGACGTTGTCGATCTGGAGCGCGATCGGCGTGCCGGTGGTCTTGCCCTCGAAGGTGCCGCTCAGGATGCGCACCCGGTCGGGCTCCTGGCGCTGCGTGGTGAAGCGCGACTGGCCAGGGCGCCTGCGGTCGAGCCAGGGCTGGATGTCGGCCTCGCCCAAGGGGATCAGCGGCGGCACGCCGTCGACCACGCCGCCGATCGCCGGCCCGTGGCTCTCGCCCCAGGTCGTCAGCCGCAGCAGGTGCCCGAACGTGTTGCCCGCCATGCGAGCCGGTCCTTAGGGTAGGGCGGCCTCAGCCGTTGCCGTCGGTGGTCTTGAAGCTCCTGAGCATCTCGGCCACCTTCGGCGCGGCGTCCGCCGCCAGCATGCCGACCACGTTGTAGCCGCCGTCGACGTGATGGATCTCGCCGGTGACGCCCGTGCTCAGGTCGCTCAGCAGATAGAGCGCCGCGCCGCCGACGTCGCCGAGCGTGACGTTGCGCCGGAGCGGCGCGTTGTACTCGTTCCACTTCAGGATATAGCGGAAATCGCCGATGCCGGCCGAGGCGAGCGTGCGGATCGGCCCGGCGGAGATGGCGTTGACGCGGATGTTGCGCTTGCCGAGGTCGGCCGCCAGGTACTTCACGCTGGTCTCGAGCGCCGCCTTGGCCAGGCCCATGACGTTGTAGTGCGGCATCACGCGCTCGGCACCGAAATAGCTCAAGGTCAATAGGCTGCCGCCCGACGGCATCAACGCCATGGCGCGCTGCGCCAGCGCCGTGAAGGAGTAGCACGAGACGTCCATCGTCATCGTGAAGTTCTTGCGCGAGGTGTGGACGTAGTCGCCCTTCAACTCCTCGCGGTCGGAGAATGCGATGGCGTGGACCAGGAAATCGAGCGTGCCCCAGCGCTGCTTCACCTCGGCGAAGACGCGGTCCATGCTGGCGTCGTCGGTGGCGTCGCAATCCAGGATCAAGCTCGCGCCGAGCTGCTCCGCCAGCGGCTGCACGCGCTTGCCCAGCGCCTCGCCCTGGTAGGTGACGGCGAGCTCGGCGCCGTGTGTCTTCGCCGCGGCCGCGATGCCGTAGGCGATCGAGCGGTCGTTGGCGACGCCCAGGATCAGGCCGCGCTTGCCCTGCATCAACAGACCGTCGGCCCGCGGCTTGATGTCGCTCATGCTCCTAGAACCTCGTTCCTCTGCTGGAATGGGGGAGCGCCCCGGAAGGGCGGCGCATCCTACACGAATGCCCCCCTCGGTCAAACGCATGGGCGGTCAAACGCGCGGGGCGGCCAAACGCAAGGCCGGCGGGCGATTTTCGGTCCCAAGCCCTTGGGCTATAGTGGTTCGATGCGCTTCGATCGTCGCCTTTCCGCCGCGATGGCGTCGGGGCGTCCTGCCGCCATGGCCCGCGTCGACTGGGCCGGCATCGGCCGGCGCGCGCTTCCGGTATCGCGCGACGTGCTCGGGCTCGTCCTCTACGCGGCCGGGCGGTTCTACCGCGACCGCTGCCCGCAGGTGGCGGCGTCGCTCACCTACACGACGCTCCTGTCGATGGTGCCGCTCCTGACCATCGCCTTCGCCATCCTCGCCGCCTTTCCCGCGTTCGAGGGCGTGCGCGAGCAGGCGCAGGCGATCCTGTTCCAGAACCTGGTGCCGGAGATCGGCGAAACCATCTCGCAGGCGCTCGCCGGCTTCACCAAGAACGCCGGCAAGACCACCGCCATCGGCATCGTGTTCGTCGCCGTCACCTCGGTCCTGACGCTCAACACGATCGAGACGGTGTTCAACACCATCTGGCGCGTGAGCGAGCCGCGCAAGCTGATGCTGCGCGTGCTGAGCTATTGGGCCATGCTGACCATGGCGCCGCTCCTGTTCGGCGCCAGCCTGTCGCTGAGCTCCTTCCTGTTCACGCTGCAGCACACCTTGAGCCTGCAATGGTGGGGCAAGGCGCTGATCCAGCTCGCCACGCTGCTGCCGTTCCTGCTCTCGCTGGTCGGGTTCACCCTGCTGCTGATGGCGGTGCCCAACTTCCCGGTGCACCGGCGCAACGCGGTGATCGGCGGCGTCGTCACGGCCGTGCTGTTCGAGCTCTTGAAGCGCGGCTTCGGCCTCTACATCGCCAGGTTCGGCAGCTACCAGGTGGTCTATGGCGCGCTGGCGGCCGTGCCGATCTTCATGCTGTGGGTCTATCTCTGCTGGATGGTCGTGCTGTTCGGTGCCGAGCTCACCGCCTCGCTGCCGGAATGGCGCGCGGGCCGCGGCTTCGGCAAGACCATCGCCACGCCGGGGCGACGGCTCGGCGTCGCGCTGACGCTGATCGCCGCCATCATGCAGCGCACGCACGAGGGCAAGCCGTTCCGCGACCGCCATCTGCTGGAAAAGGTCCCGTCCGGCTCCGACCTGCTCGGCGACGTGCTGGGCAAGCTGGTGCGCGGCGACTTCGTCGCCCGCGGCGAGCGCGGCCAGTGGCTGCTCGCCCGCGACATGGAGAACACCTCGCTGCAGGACCTGCTCGGCTGCCTCGAGCTGACGCTCGGCCCGGCCGACCTGCGCGGCGAGGACGGCCAACCCTGGCACGAGCGGCTCGACGCGCTGCTCGGCGCGGCCGAGCTCGGCAACGCCGAGCGTTTCGCCATCAGCCTCAAGGAGCTGCTGGCGCCCGAACTCCATGCCCATCACGCCGGGGCCGAGGTCGACGCGCTGCGGACGGGCTGACCTTCGCCGCGGCTGCGGCCGGCCTTCCGCGCCCTTCGGCGCTCGCGGCCATGCCAGCGCAGGGCAAGGATCGCCCTTGACTTTTCATCCCATACACTTGAACATCTGTTCAAATGATCGCACGTATGATCAGGCCGGTCGCAAACCCGCTGCCCGCGCTGTCGGACGACGACGCGGCGCGGCTGGCCGACATGTTCCGGCTGCTGGGCGATCCCAGCCGCCTGCGGATCGTGCTCGCCTGCATCGCGGGCCCGGTCAGCGTGGGTGCGATCGCGGAGCGCGTCGGCCTGTCGCTCTCGCTGGTCAGCCATCACCTGCGCCTGCTGCGCGCGGCGCGGCTGGTGAAGGCGACGCGCCAGGGCAAGCAGGTGTTCTACGCGGCCGCCGACGACCACGTGCGCTGCGTCATCGCCGACATGGTGAGCCACGTGGGCGAAGGCCCGGAACAGGACGAGCGGGAGGAGGACGACTGAGATGTCCGGATGCGGTTCCTGCGGCTGCGCCGCGCCCAAGGTCACGACCGACACGAGCTTCCGCCGCGTGCTGTGGGTCGCGCTGGCGGTCAACGCCACCATGTTCGCGACCGAGGCGGCATCCAGCATCGCCGCGGGCTCGACGGCGCTGCTGGCGGACTCGCTCGACTTCTTCTCCGATGCGTCCAACTACGCCATCACGCTTTACGCCCTTGCGCTCGGCGCCGTCGCGCGCTCGCGCGCGGCGCTGGTCAAGGGCTTGAGCATGGGCGCGATCGGGCTGTGGGTGATCGCCGGCATCGGGCGCAAGCTCAGCGTCGGCGGCGTGCCCGATGCGATGATCATGGGACCGGTGGCGCTCGTCGCGCTCGCCGCCAACGCGTTCGTCGCATCGCTGGTGTTCCGCCACCGTCACGGCGACGCCAACCGCGAGTCGGTGTGGCTGTGCAGCCGCAACGACGCGATCGGCAACGTCGTCGTCGCCATCGCCGCCAGCGGCGTGTTCGCGACCGGCAGCTACTGGCCCGACATCGCGGTCGCCGCCGTCATGGCCGGCTTGAGCCTGTCGGCCGCGTGGCAGGTGGTGCGCCACGCCCTCGCCGAACTGGCCGGTCAGCGGACGCTGCCGCGACTCCGCGCGGCGGAGTAGCGCGCCCGCCGCCCGTCTCGCGGCAGTGCCGCTGAGAGCGCGAGCACCGCATCGTCGACATCGCCCTTCTGCCCGAGCTGTTCGACCTCGAACAGGACGAGGTCCAGCGTCGCGCCCGCGGCATGCAATTTGAACGCTTGCCCGAGGCACCCGGCGAACCGCCCGGCGGTCGGGCTCGAAAGCGCTATCCCTTCCATTCCGGTCCCGTGCGCGGGTCGTCCCTGCGGTTCTTCGCCCAACCCTCGACGAACCTGGTCAGCGCGTCGTCGGGCGGATCGGGCAGCACGACCTTCAGCGTGACGTACTGGTCGCCGCGCGCGCCTTTGCCCTGCGGCATGCCGCGGCCCTTGAGCCGGAGCTTCGTGCCGGTGTTGGCACCCTTCGGCAGCTTCACCTTCACGCGCCCGTCGATGGTCGGAACCTCGATCGCCGCGCCCAGCAGCGCCTCCTGCAGCGCGACCGGCGCCTCGATGTGGATGTCGGCGCCCTCGCGCCGGAAGAAGGGATGCGGCGTGACCGTGATCTCGATATAGGCGTCGCCCGGCGTGCCGCCGCCCAGGCCGGGCGTGCCCTGCTGCTTGAGGCGCAGCGTCTGCCCGTCTTCCGTGCCGGCCGGGATGTTGACGTCGAGCGTGCGCCCGTCGGCCAGCTTGATGCGCCGCGTGCCGCCGCGCGCCGCGTCGAGGAAGTCGATGGTCAGGGCATAGCTGATATCGGCGCCGCGCGCGCGGAAGCCGCCGCGCCGTCGTCTTCCGCCGCCGAACACCTCCTCGAAGATGTCGGACGCGTCGAAGCCCGCGCCCATATCCGGACCACCGCCCGGGCCCGCACCGCGGCCGCGCCCCCAGGCCTCGCGGAAGCCGTAGTCGGCGCGCGGGTTGCCCTGGGCGTCGATCTCGCCGCGGTCGTACTTGGCGCGCTTCTCCTGGTCCGACAGCAGGTCGTACGCCGCCGAGACCTCCTTGAAGCGCTTCTCGACCTCGGGCTTGCCCGGGTTCAGGTCGGGATGCAGCGTCTTCGCCAGCTTGCGATACGCCTTCTTGATCTCGTCCGCCGAGGCCTGGCGGCCGACGCCCAGCGTGTCGTAGGGATCGCGCATCAGCGGGACCGACTCACGGCAGGAACTTCCATTTTCCATCCGGCTGGCGGCAGGCGACCTGGCCCGTGGCGTCGGCCGCGCCCTTCACGTCCTTGCTGCCGCGCTCGCGCACCTGCAGCGTCTGCGCGAACTCGCGGCACCAGGTTTCGGCCTGCTTGAACGTGCGGACCGGCTTGACCGCTCCGGTCGTCCCGGTCTCGGGATTGGTCCAGCCGCGCGGCACGCCGTCCTTGTCGTACTCGAGCGCGAGCTGCGCCGAGCGCTCGGCATACACGTCGTCGACCTGCCCCAGCTCCCTGCCCACGGGGTTCCTGCGGAACACGTCCAGCATGGCGACGCCCTTGGCGTCGGCGGCGGGCTTCTCGGGCTCGGCACCGATCCGGGCCGCGGCCTGGGCCGAGCCGTCGACGGTCACGCTGGGCGGCGCGCCGCCGCCGCCCATGCCGAGGCATCCGGCAAGCGGCAGCGTCAGGACGAAGATCAGCGCCGCCGCCGGCGGCGTGCGCCCGCGCCGTCCACCCGCCATGGACGGCGCCAGGCGGTCCCTGACCTTCCAGCGTATTTGGCGACCGGTGTTCATGGCCTATATCATACATGGCCGCGCCGCCGCCTGCGCAACTGTCCGGGACGCAACCGCCTGCTTGCCGCGGCGCGCCGGCCGCCCACCCTGGGGACCACCGATGACGCCCGACGACCGCCCGACCCCGACCGTGCCCGAACCCGACGCCGGCTCGCCCATCCCGCAAGGCGATCCCATCGCCTTGTTCAATGCCTGGCTGGAAGAGGCCACCAGGAGCGAGCCCAACGACGCGAACGCCATGACGCTGGCCACCGCCGATGCCAGCGGCTGGCCGACCGCGCGCATGGTGCTGCTGAAGGGCGTCGACGGGCGCGGCTTCGTCTTCTACACCAACAAGGAGAGCCGCAAGGGCCAGCAGCTTGCCATCAACCCGCGCGCGGCGCTCATGTTCCATTGGAAGTCGCTGCGCCGCGCCGTGCGCATCGAGGGTCCCGTCGAGCAAGTCAGCGACGCGGAATCGGACGAGTATTTCCGTTCGCGCCCGCGCGACAGCCGGATCGGCGCCTGGGCCTCGACCCAGTCGCGCCCGATGGAAAGCCGCTTCGATCTGGAAAAGCGGGTCGCGCTCTATGCCGCCAAGTACGCGATCGGCGAGGTGCCGCGCCCGCCCTACTGGGGCGGGTTCCGCGTGCTGCCGCAGCGCATCGAGTTCTGGCGCGACCGCCCGTTCCGCCTGCACGAGCGCATCGTCCACCACCGCGACGGCAATTCCTGGCGCACGGAGCGGCTCTACCCGTGAAGGGGCTGGCCGTGACGGGTCTCGCCCCGTGACCGACAGCAGCGCCAGCCCCGCATCGCCGCTGGCGGGCGTCGCCGCGCGCGCCGCCGATGCCGGCCGGCTGATGCGCCGGGCGACCTACGCGTCGGTCGCCGCCGCGGGATTCCTGATCGTCGCCAAGCTCGTGGTCTGGCTCGCCACCGGGTCGGTCGCGATCCTGGCAAGCCTGCTCGATTCCCTGCTCGATGCCGCGGCGTCCGTCGTCAACCTGCTGGCGGTGCGCCAGGCGCTGGTGCCGCCCGACCGCGAGCACCGCTTCGGCCACGGCAAGGCCGAGCCGCTGGCGGGCCTCGCGCAATCCGCCTTCATCGCCGGCTCGGCCGTGCTGCTGCTGGTCGAGGCGTCCAAGCGCCTGATCGCGCCGGCGCCGATCGCCCATACGGGGCTCGGCATCGCGGTGATGGCGCTGTCGATCGCGGTCACGCTCGGCCTGGTCGCCTACCAGCGGCATGTGATCGCGCGCACCAACTCCACCGCGATCCACGCCGATTCGCTCCACTATTTCGGCGACCTGCTGGTCAACGGCGCCGTCATCGCGGCGCTGCTGCTGGCGCAATGGCTCGATGCTCCGCTGCTCGACCCGCTGTTCGGCGCGGCCATCGGCGTCTATATCCTCTACCGCGCCTGGCAGTTCGCGCGCCTGTCGCTCGACATGCTGATGGACCGCGAGATGCCCGACGTAGACCGCCAGCGCATCCGCGACATCTGCCTGTCCCATCCCGCGGTACGCAGGATGCACGACCTGCGCACGCGCGTATCCGGTCCGCACCGCTTCATCCAGCTCCACATCGAGATGGACGGCGACATCACGCTCCTGCAGGCGCACGCGATCAGCGACGCGGTCGAGGACCGCCTGCAGGCGGCGTTCCCCGATGCCGAGGTCATGATCCATCAGGACCCCGCCGGCATCAAGGAACGCCGGCCGCATTTCGCCTGAGGCCAGCGCGCCGGCCGATGCAGGGCGTCGTCACCGAGGACCAGGCCGCCGTCATCGCGCTGCTGACCGATCCGGCGACGCATGGGGCCAAGAGCGCCGCGGCGCTGAAGCTCGAGCGGTTCGACACGCATGGCGCGGTCGTCGTGCTGGCGGGCGATCGCGCCTACAAGCTGAAGCGGGCCGTGCGCTACCCTTTCTTCGACTATTCCACTGCGGCGCGCCGGCACCATGCCTGCGTGCGCGAGCTCGATCTCAACCGGCGCACGGCGCCCGACATCTACCTCGCGGTCAGGCCGGTGCTGCGCGCGCGCGACGGCACGCTCGGCCTGGGCCGCCCGGGCGAGGGCGACGCGGCGACCGCCGTCGACTGGGTCGTCGAGATGCGCCGCTTCGGCGGCGACGCGCTGCTCGACCAGCGCGCGCGGGACGGCCGGCTGGACGCCGGCACGATGCTCGAGCTGGCCGACGCGATCGCGGCCTTCCACCGCGCCGCGGAGCGCCGCCCCGATCTTGGCGGCCACGACGGGATGGCACGCATCGTCGACGGCATCGTCGCCGGGCTGGAGGCGGACGCCGACCGCACCGACCCCGCCAAGGTCGCGGCATTCGCGTCCAGGGCGCGGGCTCTCCTCGCGCGCGACGCGGCGTTGCTCGACCGGCGGCGAGCCGCCGGGTTCGTGCGCCACGGCCACGGCGACCTGCATTTGCGCAACGTCTGCCTGTGGCAGGGCCGGCCGACCCTGTTCGACGCGATCGAGTTCGACGACCGGATCGCCACCTGCGACGTGCTCTACGACCTCGCCTTCCTGCTCATGGACCTGGAGCATCGGGGCCTGAGGGCGCTGGCGAACGCCGTGTTCAATCACTACATGGCGCGCGCCGTCGCCGACGACGGGATCGACGCCGTGCAAGGCGTGGCGCTGCTGCCGCTGTTCCTCGCCTGCCGCGCCGGCATCCGCGCCCAGGTGGGTCTCGCCGGTGCGCGGGCGCAGCCCGATGCGGCGAAGCAGGCCGCCGCCGAAACGGAGGCGCGCGCCTATCTCGATCTCGCCCTCGCCTTCCTGGCGCCGCCGGCGCCGCTTCTGGTCGCCATCGGCGGGCGCTCGGGCACCGGAAAGTCGACGATTGCCTTCGCGCTGGCGCCCGGGCTGGGCTCGGCGCCCGGCGCGCTGGTTCTGCGCAGCGACGTGCTGCGCAAGGCGATCATGGGGACGGACCTGTTCGAGCGCCTGCCGCAGGAAGGCTATGGCCCCGACGTCACTGAGCGCGTCTTCTCGGGGCTTGCACGGGCCGCGGGCCTGGCGCTCGCCGGCGGCCACGCCGTCATCGCCGATGCGGTCTACATGCTCGAGTCGCAGCGCGCCGAGATCGCCGCGGCCGCGCGCGCCGCCGGCGTGGCCTTCACCGGGATCTGGCTCGACGCCTCGCGCGAATGCCTGGAACGGCGTGTCGCGGCGCGCACCCGCGACGTATCCGACGCCACGGTCGCGATCGTCCGCCTGCAAATGGACCAGCAGCCGGGGCGGATGGATTGGGTCCGGGTCGACGCCGCCGCCGGCCCGGGCGAGGTGGCGGACGCGGTGCGGCGAATTCTCGCCGCGAAAACGAAACATCTCGACGGTTGATCGGTGCGCGCCGGTCCGGGCATTTTGACCCGTGCGCGCCGGCCTGATCTGCGTCATTCTTGGGGTTGAAGAACAGGCTTCACGAAATCGACCGGGGAACGGGAGAACGGGGAGACGACAAATGCCGATCAAATCGATCCTGGCCGTCCTGTCCGGCGGTCCCACCGACCGCATCTCGCTGAACACGGCCCACGCCGTGGCCGCCACCTTCGATTCCCATATCGACGCGCTGCACGCGAAGGGCGATCCGCGCGATGCCATACCGGTGATCGGCGAAGGCATGTCCGGTCCGCTGGTCGAGGAGATCCTGCAGGTCGCCGAGCGCGACTCCAACACCCGCTCGCAGCGCGCGCGCGAGGCCTACGACACCTGGCGCAAGGAGCACAACGTGCCGGTGGTCGACTCGCCGCCGCCGCCGGGCTCGATCTCCTGCGCCTGGCGCGAGGAGCAGGGCAGCGAGGAGGACGTCGTGACGCGGCGCGGCCGCGTGACCGACCTGATCGTCGTGGCCCGCCCGGCCGACGCCAAGGACCTGGTGACCGAGACCGTCGTCGAGGCCGTGCTGTTCGACACCGGGCGGCCGGTGCTGGTGGCGCCGCCCGAGCCGCCGGCCAGCATGGCCCAGCGCGTCGCCATATTCTGGAACGGCAGCGTGCAGGTCGCCCGCGCCATCGGCTTCGCCATGCCGCTCCTGCGCCGCGCCAGCCATGTCGAGATCCTGACCGCCGACGAGGCCAAGCATGCCGAGGCCAGCAGCGACGCCGGCCTGGTGCGCCATCTCGGCTGGCACAACGTGCGCGCCGAGGTGAAGCGCTTCCGTCCGGCGCCGCGTTCGACCGGCGAGGCGCTGCTGGCCCAGTCCTACGAAGGCAACGCCGATCTCCTGGTCATGGGCGCGTTCACGCAGAGCCGCCTGCGCCAGATCATCCTCGGCGGCGTCACGCGCAAGGTGCTGGCCGAGGCGAAGGTGCCGGTCCTGATGGCGCATTGAGCCGGCCAGGTTGGCATCGCGCTTTCGCACGATCCGCCTGGAGCTGGCGCATGCCGGCGCCGGTTGCGGCTACGAGTTCACGGCGCCGCTGACCGAGGACGGGCGGCTCGACTACGCGGCCTGGCGCAAGGAGCCGAAGCGCTGCATGGTCCGCCGCTTCTGGCGCGGCGAGGACGAACGGCGCGGGTTTCTCGTCCACACCCGCTCGCGCCGCTGGACCTTCCAGTACGAGCTGGACAACGACCCGCAGGACGACGAGAGCGGGTGGAGGCCCGATGCGAACCGCTTCAAGCCGGGGGTCTTGGTGTCGATCACGGACCAGGACGGCGTGACGCGGAGGTTCCGGGTGGCCGAGCCGGAGGCGAGCGCCGGCGGTTGATCTGGGTCAAGGCCGAGCGGCCCGGTGCTGGGTATGGAGAAGCAACCCAACCGCAGGCGGACAGCATGCCCGACCGGATCATGACGACAAGGACGGCCCGCGAACCGCGCGTTCCCCGACGCCTGCCGGCGGCGCTGGCGACCGCGGCGCTGCTCGTGCTCCTCGCACCGCCCGGCCGCGCGGAAGAGGTCGGCGACGCCGCGGCGGGACGCGAGCTGGCGCGGCAATGGTGCTCGGACTGCCACCTGGTCGAGTCGGGCGCGCGCGGCGCCACGGACTACGCGCCGCCCTTTGCCGAGATCGCCGGCGACGCCAAGACCACCGAGTTCCGCCTGCGCGCCTTCCTGCGCACGCCGCACGACCGCATGCCCAACTACGCGCTCTCGCGCGACCAGACCGACAACATCATCGCCTATATATTGAGCCTGCGCCGGCGGTAGTCGCGGGCGGAAGATGCCGGCCGGGCGCCGGACGGCGCCGCGAGGAATGGTCGGAGTGAGAGGATTTGAACCTCCGGCCCCTAGCTCCCGAAGCTAGTGCTCTACCAGGCTGAGCTACACTCCGGCCGGCAAGGGCGGTCTTATAGCCGCTACGCCACGCCCTAGCAAGGCAGCGCATTGACCGCGCCGCCACCGCCCGCGAGACTCCGGCGCGGGAGGGACAAACCCATGAAATCTCCGCTGCTTCTCGTGCCGGGCCATCTTACCGACGCGGCCATGTGGGCGCACCAGACGCGCCATCTGGCCGACATCGCCGACATGACCGTTGCCGACGTACCCGACAGCCGATCCATGGCCGCCATGGCCAAGGCGATCCTGGCCAAGGCCCCGGCGCGCTTCGCGCTCGCCGGCCTGTCGATGGGCGGCTACATCGCCTTCGAGATCATGCGCCAGGCGCCGGCGCGGGTGGAGCGGCTGGCGCTGCTCGACACCATGGCGGCCGGCAACAACGCGGCGCAGATCGAGCGCCGGATCAAGTTCATGGACATGATCCGCAATGGCCGGTTCGAGGACGTGCTGGCCGAGTTCACGCCGCTGCTGGTCCATCCCGCCCGGGTGCAGGACAAGGTCCTGATGGACGAGATCGGACGCATGGCGCGGAGGGTCGGCGCCCAGGCCGCGCTCGACCAGCAGCAGGCCATGCTCGACCGGCCGGATTCCCGCCCCGACCTCGCGCGCATCGCCTGCCCGACGCTGGTCCTGTGCGGCCGCCAGGACGCGCTGACGCCGCTGGCCGCGCACGAGGAGATGGCGGCCGGCATCAAGGGCGCGAAGCTGGTGGTGATCGAGGACTGCGGCCACATGTCGACCATGGAGAAGCCCGAGGCCGCCACGGCCGTCATGAGATACTGGCTGCAGACATAGAAGACAGGGATCAGGGATCAGGGATCGGAAGAAATTCGGTTCCCGGCTGATCCCCGATGCCTGATCCCTGTCCTCTGAATCAGGCGATGATGTCGGGCAGCAGCAGGCTCTCGATCTTGGTGATCATGTCCTTGAGGGCGAGCTTGCGCTTCTTCAGCCGCTGCAGCTGGATGAGGTCGACCGGGCGCTGCTCGATCAGGCGATTGATCACGTCGTCCAGGTCGCGATGCTCGCTCTTCAGCTCGGTCAGTCGCTCCTGCAGGCGCTCCTGTTCGTCCATGCTCCGGCTGCCGTTGCGCGATCCGCCACCGGGCCGCATTCTACCCGAATCCCGCCGACGATTGGAACGCATCCGCGCATGAGCGACGCCGTCTGGGACTTCGCGGTCGCGCTTTACGGCCGGCCGGGCGTGCGCGAGGCCTGCCTCGAGCTCCAGGACCGCCGCGGCGCCGACGTGATCGTGCTGCTGGCGCTCGTTCAGGCGGCGACCGCCGGCGCGGCTGAGCCCGGGGACGACCGGCTGCGGCGGGCGCAGGCGGCGATCGCGCCATGGCACGCCGCCGCCGTTCAACCGCTGCGTTCCCTGCGCCGTGCCCTGAAGGGGTGGCGGTTCGAACGGGGAGCGGCCGGAGCCGATGCCCGGGCCGAGGCGGCCCGGCAGGAAGTCGCCGCCGCCGAGCGCGCCGCCGAGCGGGCGGAGCTGTCGGCTTTCGTGGACGCCCTCGCCGACCGGTGCTTGGCCGGCCCGCCGTCGACGGGGCCGCGGCGCGACGGTCTCGCGGCCGCGGCGGATTCGCTCGCGTCCTACTGGCGCGTCGCCGGGCTGGGGCTCGATGCGGGGGATCGGGCGGCGCTCGCGCTGATCCTGGCCGAGGCTTTTCCTTCGCGCGCGGGCGAGTCGGAAGGCGCGGTCGCGCGCGCGTTCAATTCTTGACGCGGCCGCGCCTGCCGCGCGGCCCCGCCCATCGCCGCACCGTGCCGCCGTCCAGCCCGAACAGGTCGAGCACGCGTCCGACCGTGTGGTCGACCAGGTCGTCGATGCTCTTCGGGTCGTTGTAGAAGGCGGGCACGGGCGGCGCGACGACCGCGCCTAGCTCCGCCAGCGTCAGCAGGTTGCGCAGGTGCACGGCGTGCAGCGGCGTCTCGCGCAGGACCAGCACCAGGCGCCGGCGCTCCTTCAGCGCCACGTCGGCGGCGCGCGTCAGCAGGCCCGATGTCACGCCGGTCGCGATCTCGGCCGCGCTGCGCGTCGAGCAGGGCGCGATCACCATGCCGAGCGACGGGAAGGAGCCGCTGGCGATCGGCGCGGCGATGTCCTCGGGCCGGTACGCGCGGTCGGCCAGCGCGTGCAGGTCCTTGAGCTTCAGCCTGGTCTCGCAGGCCAGCGTCACGGCGCCGGCATGGGACACGACGAGATGCGATTCGACCCCGATGCGCCGCAGCATCCGCAGCAGGCGGATGCCGTAGATCGTCCCGGATGCACCGGTGATCCCGACCACCAGACCGGGGCGATCGCTCATGCGCTTGGAATCCCTGCTGATATCCCAGGTTGCCCGATTTTCCGCCGAATCGCGTTGCATTCCGCGATCACCGGATTAGCATGTTCAGTCGCGCGACTGTAACCGAGCACGGAGGTTGTGCAATGGTGTCTCAGGAGCAGCTCCAGGCGTTGAAGGTCAAGCATGCGAACCTGGAGAAAGCGATAGACGACGAGATCCACCGACCGCTCCCCGATACCGTACAAATCCACACACTCAAGCGCGAGAAACTGAGAATCAAGGACGAGATCGCCCGTCTGAGCCGCTCCTGAGCGCTTAGACCGGTTCCAACCAGGGCCGCGGCGGCGCCGGTGAACGGCGCCCGCGGCCTTGCTGTTTTCGGGAATGGCCGCCGGTCGCGGCCCGCCGGCGGCCTATTCCTCCGGCTCGGTCGTGAACTGCAGCGGATAGCCCTTGCGGCGGCCGGCCTCCGTCGCGTTGGTCGCCTTGGTCTCGGCGACTTCCCTTGTGTAGACGGCGACCACGCAGGCGCCGCGCCGGTGCGCGGTCATCATCACGCGATAGGCCTGGTCCTCGCTCATGCGGAACTCCGCCTTGAGGACCATGACGACGAACTCGCGCGGCGTGTAGTCGTCGTTGAGCAGGATGACCTTGTAGAGGCGCGGCCGCTCGACCTTCGGCCGGGCCTTGGTGCGCGGCGTGGTGACGACGTCGCTCATGAGCGGGATCCTCCCGACGACGGCGCAGCGAGGGTATTTGGCGCTGCCGGCGCCGTCGAATCAAGGCCCGCCGGCGCGCCCGGCGCGGCGCCTGTTCTAGCCGTCGAGCTTCGCCGCCTGCTCGCGCAGGACGAATTTCTGGATCTTGCCGGTCGAGGTCTTCGGCAGCGGGCCGAACACGACCGTCTTCGGCGCCTTGAAGTGCGCCATGTTGTCGCGGCAGAAGGCGATGATCTCGGCCGCGGTCGCGCCGGCGCCGTCCTTCAGCGTCACGAAGGCGCAAGGCGTCTCGCCCCATTTGGCGTCCGGCCGCGCGACGACGGCGGCCTCCAGGACGGCGGGATGGCGGTACAGCACCGACTCGACCTCGATGGTCGAGATGTTCTCGCCGCCGGAGACGATGATGTCCTTCGAGCGGTCCTTGAGCTCGACATAGCCGTCGGGATGGGTGACGCCGAGATCGCCGGTGTGGAACCAGCCGCCGGCGAACGCCTCGCGCGTGGCGCGCGGGTTCTTGAGGTAGCCCTTCATCACGATGTTGCCGCGCATGAACACCTCGCCGATGGTCTTGCCGTCGGCGGGCAGGGGCGCGAGCGTCTTGGGGTCGGCGACCATCAGCCCGTCCAGCACCGGGTAGCGCACGCCCTGGCGCGCCTTGAGCCGCGCCCGTTCGGACGGCTGCTCGCGGTCCCATTCCTCGTGCCAGTCGCACACGACCGCGGGCCCGTAGACCTCGGTCAGGCCGTAGACATGGGTCACGTGGAAGCCCATGGCCTCGATCGCCTCGAGCACCGCGGCGGGCGGCGCCGACGCGGCGGTCATGATCTCGACGGTCCGGTCGAGCGGCCGGCGCGCCTCGGCGGGGCTGTGGATCAGCATGTTGAGCACGATGGGCGCGCCGCAGAAATGCGTGACCCCGTGCGCGGCGATCGCCCGGAACACGGCGCCGGCCTCGACCCGGCGCAGGCAGACATGGGTGCCGGCCAGCGCGGTGACGGTCCAGGGAAAGCACCAGCCGTTGCAATGGAACATCGGCAGCGTCCACAGATAGACGGGATGCTTGCCCATCGACCAGGCCAGCGCGTTGCCGAGCGCGTTCAGGTAGGCGCCGCGGTGATGGTAGACCACGCCCTTGGGATTGCCCGTGGTGCCCGAGGTGTAGTTGAGCGCGATCGCGTCCCATTCGTCGTCCGGTCCCTGCCAGGCGAAGTCGGGGTCGCCTTCGGCCAGCAGCGCCTCGTATTCCAGCGTGCCGACGGGCGCGCCGGCCGGCCCCGCCGGATCGACGATGTCGACCACCAGCGGCCGGGTCTTGATCTGGGCCAGGGCCGCCTGCATGACCGGCGCATATTCCCGGTCGACGATGACGAGCTTGGCCGCCGCGTGCTCGAGGATGAAGGCGATCGTGCCGGCATCCAGCCGCGTGTTCAGCGCGTTCAGCACCGCGCCCGCCATCGGCACGCCGAAATGCGCCTCGAACAGCGCCGGGATGTTCGGCGCCAGCACCGCCACCGTGTCGCCGCGCCCGATGCCGCGCCGCTTCAGGGCCGAGGCCAGCCGGCGGCAGCGCGCATGCGCCGTCGCCCAGTCCGCGCGCCAGCTTCCATGGACCACCGCGGTCCGCCGCGGGTGCACGGCGGCGGCGCGCGCCAGGAAATCGAGCGGCGTCAGCGGCGCGCAATTCGCGGCATTGCGGTCGAGATCGGTGTCGTAGGGAGAGGGATCGGCCATCGATTCCGGCGCCTTCGATTTGCAAATCGCCCGCGCATTCCGCAGACTTGAGCGGCAGAATAGGGGAGAGAAACGCCCAATGACCAGCAGCGCGACGACCAGCCGCCCGGGCAGCAGCCGCTACGACGACGTCTACGGCGCGTGGCGCCGCGATCCCGAGGCGTTCTGGGCCGCGGCCGCCGCGGACATCCACTGGGAGCGCCGGTGGGACAAGGTCCTCGACGCGTCCAACCCGCCCTTCTACCGCTGGTTCCCGGGCGCCCGCGTCAACACCTGCCACAACGCGCTCGACCGCCACGTCGACGGCGGCCGCGCCGACCAGGCGGCGCTGATCTACGACAGCCCGATCACGGGGCAGAAGCGGACCTACACCTTCCGCCAGCTACGCGACGAGGTCGCCAGGCTGGCCGGCGCGATCGCCGCGCGCGGCGTCAAGGCGGGCGACCGGGTCGTCATCTACATGCCGATGGTGCCCGAGGCGGCGATGGCGATGCTCGCCTGCGCGCGGCTGGGCGCGGTGCATTCCGTCGTGTTCGGCGGCTTCGCCGCGAACGAGCTGGCGACGCGCATCGACGACGCCAAGCCCAAGCTGATCCTGTCGGCGTCGTGCGGCATCGAGCCGGGCCGCATCGTCGCCTACAAGCCGCTGCTCGACGGCGCCATCGGGCTCGCCCGCCACAAGCCCGACGCCTGCTTCGTCCTGCAGCGCCCGCAGCATCCCTGCGGGCTGGTCAAGGGCCGCGACGTCGACTGGAGCGAGGCGGTGGCGAACGCCAAGCCGGCCGACTGCGTCACGGTGGCGGCGACCGATCCGCTCTACATCCTCTACACCTCGGGCACGACCGGCGCGCCCAAGGGCATCGTGCGCGACAATGGCGGGCACCTGGTCGCGCTCAACTGGAGCATGGGCAACATCTACGGCGTGAAGCCGGGCGAGGTGTACTGGGCCGCCTCGGACGTCGGCTGGGTGGTCGGGCATTCCTACATCGTCTATGCGCCGCTGATCCACGGCAACACGACGATCCTCTACGAGGGCAAGCCGGTCGGCACGCCCGATGCCGGCGCCTTCTGGCGCGTGATCGCCGAGCACAGATGCGCCGCCATGTTCACCGCGCCGACCGCGTTCCGCGCCATCAAGCGCGACGACCCGAAGGGCGCGCTGATCAAGAAATACGACCTGAAGCATTTCCGCACGCTGTTCCTGGCGGGCGAACGGTGCGATCCCGACACGCTGCTGTGGGCGCAGCAGCAGCTCGGCGTGCCGGTGGTCGACCACTGGTGGCAGACCGAGACGGGATGGTCGATCGCGGCCAACTGCGTCGGCCTCGGCATGCTGCCGGTGAAGCCCGGCTCGCCGACCAAGCCGGTGCCCGGCTACGACCTGCAGGTGCTCGATGCGCAGGGCCAGGCGGTGGAGCCGGGCGATATCGGCGCGATCGTGGTCAAGCTGCCGCTGCCGCCGGGCAGCTTCCCGACGCTGTGGAACGCCGACCAGCGCTACCGCGACTCCTACATGAACGACTATCCCGGCTACTACAAGACCGGCGACGCCGGCTATGTCGACGAGGACGGCTACGTCTTCGTCATGGCGCGCACCGACGACGTCATCAACGTCGCCGGCCATCGCCTGAGCACCGGCGCGATCGAGGAGGTGCTGGCCTCGCATCCCGACGTGGCGGAATGCGCCGTGATCGGTGCGGCCGACCAGCTCAAGGGGCAGGTGCCGCTGGGATTCCTGGTCCTGAAGGCCGGCGTCGACCGTCCGGACCACGACATCGTCGCCGAGACGGTGCGGCTGGTGCGCGAGCGCATCGGCCCGGTCGCGGCGTTCAAGGTGGCGACGGTGGTCAAGCGCCTGCCCAAGACGCGCTCGGGCAAGATCCTGCGCGGCACCATGCAGAAGATCGCCGACGGCGAGGAATACAAGACGCCCGCCACGATCGACGATCCCGCCATCCTGCCCGAGATCGCCGAGGCGCTGCGCAGCGTCGGCTATGCGCGCGGCCAGATGGCGTAGGGCAGATGGCATAGGGCGGATGGCCTGAAGGAAGCGAGGAATCCGTGTCGAACGACATCAACCAGATCATGAACCTGAAGATCTTCGGCGGCGAGCGCCGGGCCAGGCGCGCGCGTCCGGCACGGACCTACCGCGAGGCGGCGCGCGAGATTCCCGTCCTGGCCGAGACCGACGTGCTGGTGGTCGGCGGCGGGCCGGCCGGCACGGCGGCGGCGATCGCGGCCGGGCGGCTCGGCGGCGAGGTCATGCTGGTCGAACGCTACAACCACCTGGGCGGGCTTTCGACCGGCGGGCTGGTGATCTGGATCGACCGCATGTCCGACTGGTCGGGCCGGCCGGTGATCCGCGGGCTGGCCGAGGAGCTGATGGACCGCCTGCCGCAGGACGCGATCCAGGGCCCGCCGAAGGGCGACTGGGGCTCGAAGGATGCCGCGACCGCAGCCTATTGGGCCGAGCGCACGGCCGCCTTCCACGGCACGGTGACCTGGTCGCCGACCATCGATCCCGAGGCGCTGAAGACGCTGTCGATGCAGATGGTGCTCGACCACAAGGTGCGCCTGTTGCTGCATGCCTGGGTCGCGGCGCCGATCGTCGAAGACGGCAAGGTCCGCGGCGCCGTGATCGAGAGCAAGGAAGGGCGCCACGCGATCCACGCCAAGGTCGTGGTCGACACGACCGGCGACGCCGACCTCATCGCGCGCGCGGGCGCGCGATGCCAGTCCGACATCGACCAGAGCGACATCCACCACTGCATCAACACGGGCTGGCTGTTCGCCGGCGTCGACATGGAGCAGTGGATCAGGTTCCGCACCGAGCGGCCGCAGGACTTCGCCGCCTTCATGCAGGGCGGCCGCGAGAAGCTGAAGGCGTTCGAGCGCCCGTTCGTGTCGTGGCGCAACGACGTCTGCGTGTTCATGGGACCGCGGCTGTCGGGCTACAGCGCGATCGACGTCGAGGACCAGACCGAGGTCGAGATCCGCTCGCGCCAGCTGATGATCGGCAGCCTGGAGTATTTCCGCGCGCACGCGCCGGGCTTCGCCAACGCCTACATCATGCTCGGCGCGCCGCAGCTCGGCGTGCGCCACAGCCGCCGCATGGCGGGCGTGCGCATGGTCACGCGCGAGCAGTGGGACAGCGGCAAGGCGTGGGACGACGAGATCGGCGTGTCGACCAGCCTGTCGCCCAAGTTCCCGAACATCTCGGTGCCCTACGGCGCGCTGGTGCCGGTCGAGGTCGACGGCATCCTCGGCGCCGGAAGGCACGTCGCCTGCGACGCCAGCTCGCACAGCTTCCTGCGCGAGATCCCGCAATGCTGGCTGACCGGCCAGGCCGCGGGCGTCGCCGCCGCCCTGGCGGCGAACGCGGCGATCCGGCCGCGCGACGTCGAGGTCCGCCTGATCCAGCGCGAGCTCCTGCGCCAGGGCGCCTATCTCTCGCCGTCGATCGAGGCGGCGCTGGACGGGAGAATGGTGGCGGAGTGAGGCAGGGCGGGGTCGGCGCGGGACCGATGCAGCGCTTCCTCGGCCAGCGCCTGAAGCTCCAGCAGATGCGCGTGGTCGACGCGATCGCGACCCATCGCAGCCTGAAGAAGGCGGCCGCGGCGCTGGCGCTGACCCAGCCGGCGCTCACCAAGGCGCTGCAGGAGCTCGAGGACGTGCTGGGCGTGCGCATCTTCGAGCGGCAGGCGCGCGGCACGGAGCCCAACCGGATGGGCGAGGCGGTCGTGGCCGCCGCGCGGCGGATGCTGGCGGAAGCCGGCCGGCTGCAGGACGAGCTCGAGCGGCTCAGGGCGGAAGGCGAGGAAACCATCGCCATCGGCGCCTTGCCGGTCGCCGCTTCCGGCGTGCTGCCCGGCGCGCTCGCCGCGCTCAAGGCCCGGCATCCCGGCGTCATCGTCAAGCTGATGCAGGGCACGACCAGCCAGCTGCTGCCGGCGCTGGAAGCGGGCGACATCGACCTCGTCGTCGGCCGGCTCTACGAGCCCGCCCGGCCCGACGCGTTCGTCCGCGAGGCGATCTACGAGGAGCCGCTCAGGGTGCTCGTGCGCGCCGATCATCCCCTGCTGTCGCGCCGGCCGGTCCGGCCGCTGCACCTGCTGGACTACCAGCTCGTCCTGCCGACGATCGGCCAGCGCCTCGGGCAGGAGATCGAGCCCGTCCTGGCGTCGCTGGGGCTTTCGGCGGCGGCGCCGCTGCGCACGTCGTCGATCGGCCTGATCCGCGAGCTGCTGCTTACGGGCGATGCCGTGACGATCATGCCGCATCACCTGCTCGCCGGCGACCTCGCCCGCGGCGCGGTGAAGACGCTGCCGCTGCGGCTCAAGGCTCGGCCGCGCCCCGCCGGCCTGATCCGCGCCGGCGGTCGCGCCCTGTCGCCGGGCACCGCGGCCTTCATCGAATGCCTGCGCGCGTCCCTGCCGGCGCGCCGCCGGCGCGCGCGCGTCGGCGCGGGCATTCCGGACGGTTATCGCTCGGCCGGACGATTGAATAGGCCGATCGTCCGCTGCCGTCGCTAGAGTGCGGCAGAACGATCGTCCGGGGCGAAGCCATGGCCGCAAGCAGCAGGACCGCGCTGGTCGTCAGCGCCCATTCCGCCGATTTCGTCTGGCGCGCGGGCGGCGCCATTGCGCTGCATGCCAGGCGCGGATACCGGGTGACGATTGTCTGCCTGTCCTATGGCGAGCGCGGCGAGTCGGCGAAGCTGTGGCGCAGGCCCGGCATGACGCTGGACGCGATCAAGCAGGCGCGCAAGGCCGAGGCCGAGAAGGCCGCCGCGATCCTCGGCGCCGCCGTCGAGTTCTGGGACGTCGGCGACTACCCGATGCGGATCGGCGACGAGACCGTTTTCCGCCTGGCCGACACGTATCGCGCGCTGCGTCCGGAATTCGTCCTGACCCATTCGCTCAAGGACCCCTACAATTTCGATCATCCGCTCGCCGCGCATGTCGCCCAGGAGGCGCGCATCGTGGCGCAGGCGCACGGCCACCGGCCCGAGGTCCCCGTGATCGGCGCGCCGCCGGTGTATTTCTTCGAGCCGCACCAGACCGAGCAGTGCGAATGGCGGCCCGACATCCTGCTCGACATCTCCGAGGTGTGGGAGCAGAAACGCCGCGCCATCGAGGCGATGGAGGGCCAGGAGCATCTCTGGGAGTACTACACGCGCGTCGCCCTCCAGCGCGGCGTGCAGGCCGCGCGCAACTCCGACCGCAAGGTCACGCACGGCGAGGGCTACGCCCGCCTGTTCCCGCAGGTGACGGACGCGCTGGGATGAGCGCGCTGCGGGCCATTCCCTGCACGCTGATGCGGGGCGGCACGTCGAAGGGCCCGTTCTTCCTGAAGTCGGACCTGCCGGCCGACCCCGCCACGCGCGACCGCGTGCTGCTCGCGGCCATGGGCTCGCCCGACCTGCGCCAGATCGACGGGCTCGGCGGCGCCCATCCGCTCACCAGCAAGGTCGCCGTGGTCGGCCCGGCCTCGCGGCCCGATGCCGACGTCGACTACCTGTTCCTGCAAGTGGTCGTCGACCGGCCGCGCGTCGATGCGTCGCAGAACTGCGGCAACATGCTGGCCGGCGTCGGGCCGTTCGCGATCGAGCGCGGCCTCGCGCGCGTGACGGGCGACGTGACGCCGGTGCGCATCCACATGCTCAATACCGGCAGCGTCGCCGTCGCGCGGGTGCAGACGCCCGGCGGGCAGGTCGCCTATGACGGCGACGCGCGGATCGACGGCGTGCCCGGCACGGCGGCGCCCGTCAGCATCGAGTTCCTCGACGTCGCCGGCTCGTCCTGCGGCAGCCTGCTGCCGACCGGAAACGCCCGCGACACCGTCGAAGGCCTGGCGGTCACCTGCATCGACAACGGCATGCCGGTCGTCATCCTGCGCGCCGCCGATCTCGGCTGCACGGGCGCGGAGCCGCCGGCCGCGCTGGAAGCGGATGCCGCGCTGAAGGCCCGGGTCGAGGCCGTGCGCCTGGCGTGCGGCCGCATGATGAACCTGGGCGACGTGGCGAAGAAGACGGTGCCGAAGATGACGCTCGTGTCGGCGCCGGCGGCCGGAGGCGCGATCGCGACGCGCAGCTTCATCCCGCACCGCGTGCACGAGGCGATCGGCGTGTTCGGCGCAGTCGGCGTCGCGACCGCCTGCCTGCTGCCGGGCTCGGTGGCGGCCGAGGCGGCGCGGCTGGACCGCGGCGCCGCGGCGAAACGCATCGACGTCGAGCATCCGACCGGCTTCTTCAGCGTGGAGATCGAGGTCGACCGCTCCGCCGGTTCCCTACAGGTCAGCCGCTCCGCCTTGCTGCGTACCTGCCGCAAGCTGATGAGCGGCGAGGTCCACGTGCCGGAAAAAGCGTTCGGGACATGAGGCGCGCATGAGCAAGCCGATCACGACGGTCGCCTTCATCGGCTTCGGCGAAGCCGGCCAGATCTTCACCCGGGATCTCCGCAAGGCGGGGATCAGCGACGTCCGTGCCTTCGACATCGCGTTCGCCGATCCCGGCGCGGCGCAGCTCCGCGCCGCGCGCGAGGATGGGGTCCGCGTCGCGGCCGGGCCGCGCGACGCGGTCGACGGCGCCGAGCTGGTGGTCAGCGCCGTCACCGCCGGTTCCGACCTGGACGCGGCGCGGTCCTGCGCCGGCCATCTGGATGCGGCCGCGTTCTACCTCGACATCAACTCGGTCGCGCCCGAGACCAAGGCCGAAGCCGCGCGCATCGTCGACGGCGCCGGCGGCCGGTTCGTCGAGGCGGCGGTCATGGCGCCGGTGCATCCCAAGGGAATCAACACGCCGATGCTGCTGGGCGGGCGTCACGCCGGCGAGTTCCTCGAGCGTGCGGCGGGCTGGCCGCTCGACGCGCGCGTCTTCTCCGAGCGGATCGGCGCCGCGTCGTCGGTCAAGATGTGCCGCAGCATCATGATCAAGGGCCTGGAGGCGCTGGCGATCGAATGCGCGATGACCGCGCATCATTACGACGTGCTCGATGCGGTGCTGGCATCGCTGTCGAACATGTTCCCGGGCCAGGACTGGAACGCGAAGACGCAGTACCTGATCAGCCGGGCGCTGATCCACGGCCGCCGCCGCGCCGAGGAGATGCGCGAGGTGGCGAAGACCATCGAGGACGCCGGGCTCGAGCCCGTGATGACGCGCTCGACCGTCGCCCGGCAGGACGGGGCGGCCGACCTGGGCGCCGTGATCGGGGCGGCGCGCGCGGGCTCGGCCGAGCTCGGCGCGCTGCTCGTGGAGCTCGACGCCGCGCGCCGGCGCATCGCGGCGCCCGGCGGGAAACCGGCTGCCGCGCGGTGACGCAACGGCGATGACAATGAGCGGAGGACGACGATGCCGCGTGGCGTGATCGATTTCGATGGGCTCGGCAGCAAGGAGGCGCAGTCGATGCGCGCGCTGCGGCCGGAGAAGCCCGTGCCGTTCCGCATCGACAAGATCGGCCATGTCGTGCTGAAGGTGCGCGACCTGGAACGCTCGGCCGCGTTCTACACCAAGGTCCTCGGCTTCCAGGTCACCGACTTCTATCCCGACAGCATGATGAAGGGCAGGATGCTGTTCATGCGCTGCAACGCCGACCATCACGGCGTGGCCTTGGTCGGCGGCGCCGACGCGCGCG
>JAKLKW010000039.1 GCA_023150455.1 Alphaproteobacteria bacterium
ACGCGACGCGGGCGGCGGGCGCAGGCGGTGCCGGTGTGGCGGAAGGCAGCGGCGGCACGACGGCGGCCGGAACCTCGGCCGGCGGCGACGACGGCGTGGCGACCGGCGGCGGCTCCGCCGGTTTCGCTGGCGCCGGCGGCGATGCCATCGCGGCCGGTACCGGGGCCGGCGCGGCCACCGGCGTGGTCGGAGCGGGAGGCTCCGCCTTCGGCGCCGTCGCGGGCTTGGCCGCGGTTTGCGGCTTGGGCGCCGCCGCCTTCGCCGCGGCGGGCTTGGGTTGCTGTGCCACGGCGGCGGGCTTCTTCGGCGCGACCGACTTGGGCGGCTTCAGCGTGACGGGCTTGTCGGCCGCCGCGCCCGGCGACGCCGGCGCCATGGCCGGGTTCGGCGCGAAGTTGCGCACGGCGGCATTGATCTGCGCCTGGCGCTTCTCCAGCTCTGCCTGGGTCGGCGGCGGCAACAGCGTGCGGGCGGGCGGAGCGGCCGGGCGCGCCGGGACCGCGCGGGAAGGCGCGCGCTGCGGGGTCGCCGCCGCATAGGGATCGCGGCCCAGCGTATCGAGCACGGAGAAATCGACCACGACCTGCGCCCCGGCCGGTGCCGCGAGCACCAGCAGCGCCAGCAGCCCTGCTGGCGCGGCCGCGCGCGCGCCGCGCGCGATCGGACGCATGCCAGGACGGGGCGCTGCCGGCCAGCCGGATTGCGTCATGGGTCGGGTTTAGGCCTTCCACCAGGCGATGCCCCGCGCGCTTCGCGCGGCGGCCGAAACGAATCAGAGCATAACCAAACTGGGGATAGCGCACAATAATTATTTGTTCGCAGAGACTTATCGCGCGATCTTGAAATGCAGCGTTCAGGCCTTCCCCGCCTTGCGCAGCACATCGCCCAAGATGCCGTGCAGATGGTCGTTGGCGGCGAGGATGCTGCCGCTGGCGAGCATGCTGCTGCCGCCCTCGACCTCGCTGACGAACCCGCCGGCCTCGCGCACCAGGACGATCCCGGCGGCCACGTCCCAGGGCCCGAGCCCGTGCTCCCAGAACCCGTCGAAGCGGCCGGCGGCGACGAAGGCGAGATCGAGCGACGCGGTGCCCCAGCGCCTGATGCCGGCCACGGCGCCCATCACCGCGCCCAGCTCGGCGAGATAGCGCCGGCTCTCCGCGCTGTTGCCGCGGCCCATGAAGGGAATGCCGGTGCCGATCAGCGCGTCGCGCAACTGCTGGCGCGCCGAGACGCGCAGGCGCCGCTGGTTGAGATAGGCGCCCTGTCCCTTCTCGGCCCAGAACGTCTCGTCGCGCAGCGGCTCGTAGACGACGCCGGCGATCAGCTCGCCGTCGCGCTCGGCGGCGATCGAGATGGCGAAGTGCGGCACGCCATGCAGGAAGTTGGTGGTGCCGTCGAGCGGGTCGACGATCCAGCGATGCCGCCCGTCGCCGGCCTTGGCCGCGCCGCTCTCCTCCATCAGGAAGCCGAATTCCGGCCGCGCGCGCTCGAGCTCCTCGCGCAGCGTGCGCTCGGCCTTGAGGTCGGCCTGCGACACGAAGTCCGCCGGCCCCTTGCGCGAGACCTGCAGCTGCTCGACCTCGCCGAAATCGCGCAGCAATCCGCGCGCGGCCCGGCGCGCGGCGCGCGTCATCACGGTGATCAAGGCGGATTGCGTGGTCATCGGAACCTTCGGCGGCACGGGCTGGGGAGGAAGCGGCGCGACGAATAGCAGCTTGGGTAGGGCGAGTCCATGTACGGCGCGTGCGCGACCAGCGCGCGGTGCCGCCGGCCGCGTCGCGAGTTGCAGGCATGGGCGTCGCACCTATAATGCGCGCTTTCTCGAAGGGGACTCCGGGCGGACGCATGGCGAAGAAGGCGCGAACCAGGCCCAAGGCGCGGGCCGCGGCGCCCGTTGTCGGCATCATCATGGGCAGCCAGTCGGACTGGGAGACGATGCGCCATGCCGCGGCGACGCTCGACGAGCTGGGCGTGGCCTACGAGACGCGCATCGTGTCGGCGCACCGCACGCCCAGGCGCATGGTGAGCTACGCCGAGACGGCGCGCGCGCGCGGCCTGAAGGCGATCGTGGCGGGCGCCGGCGGCGCCGCGCACCTGCCGGGAATGACCGCATCGATGACGACGCTGCCGGTGTTCGGCGTGCCGGTCGAAAGCCAGGCGCTCAAGGGCCTGGACAGCCTGCTGTCGATCGTGCAGATGCCGGCCGGCGTGCCGGTCGGCACGCTGGCGATCGGCAAGGCGGGCGCGATCAATGCGGCGCTGCTGGCGGCGTCGGTCGTGGCGCTGGGCGACGCGGCGGTCGAGCGCACGCTCGAGCGCTGGCGCAAGGCGCGCACCGACGCGGTGGCCCACACGCCCGACGGTGCGGCGGCCACGCGCAAGAAAACCAAGCGGTGAGCGCCGCGACCGCGCCGCTGCCGCCCGGCAGCACGATCGGCATCTTCGGCGGCGGGCAGCTCGGCCGCATGACCGCCTTGGCCGCGGCGCGGCTCGGCTACCGCTGCCATGTCTTCACGCCCGAGCGCGACAGCCCCTGCGCCCAGGTCTCGGACGGCGAGACGGTGGCGGACTACGAGGACCGCGCCGCGCTCGACGCCTTTGCCGCGCGCGTGCAGGTCGTGACGTCGGAATTCGAGAACGTCTCGGCCGATGCACTGCGCTATCTCGCGACGCGCGTTCCGGTCAGGCCCGGGCCCGAGGTCCTGGCGGTCGCGCAGGACCGGGTGAAGGAGAAGACCTTCTGCGCCTCGATCGGCGCGACGACCACGCCGGTCCTGGTCGCGCACGGCGCCGCCGATATCGTGCGCGCGCTGGACGAGCTCGGCTCGCCGGTGGTCCTCAAGACGGCGCGCATGGGCTACGACGGCAAGGGACAGGCGCGGATCGCCGCCGGCGACGACGCGGAAGCCGCGTGGCGCGCCATGGGCGCCAGCCAGGGCGTCGTCGAGGCCTGGGTCGCCTTCGACTGCGAGATCTCGGTCATCGTCGCGCGCGGCGTCGACGGTGCCATGCTCGCCTATCCGGCGGTGGAGAACCGCCACAAGCATCACATCCTCGACGAGACCATCGCGCCCGCGCGCGTCGGCGCCGCGACCGCGGCGGAAGCGGAGCGCCTGGCCCGGCACGTCGCCGAGCGGCTCGACCTCGTCGGCCTGCTGGCGGTCGAGATGTTCGTCACGAAGGACGGAAGCGTGCTGGTCAACGAGCTGGCGCCGCGACCGCACAATTCCGGGCATTGGACGATCGATGCGTGCATCACCAGCCAGTTCGAGCAGTGCGTGCGCGCCGTCTCGGGCCTGCCGCTCGGATCGGTCGAGCGGCATGCCGACGCGGTGATGAAGAACCTGATCGGCGAGGAAGCCGGGCGCTGGCTCGAGATCCTCGGCGACCCGGCGGCCAAGCTGCATCTCTACGGCAAGGCGGAAGCACGGCCGGGCCGCAAGATGGGCCATGTCACATGGCTGAAACCGCGCCGGGGCTGAAGCCGCGCGGCAGCGGCAAATGAGCGGCGGCGAAGACGATCGCCGTCGCGACCTGATGGCGCTGATCGGCGGCGCCGGCCGGCGCGGCAGCCTGGCGCTGAAGCGCTGCCGCCGCGGCGCGATGCTCTATCCCAAGGCCGACATGTATGTCGGGCGCTCGCTCGACCTCTATGGCGAGTTCAGCGAGGCCGAGGCACGCTTCCTCGCCGGCCTGCTCAAGCCCGGCAATCTCGCGATCGATGCCGGGGCCAATGTCGGCGCGCTGACCCTGGCGATGGCGCGCGCCGTCGCGCCGGGCGGCATCGTCCTGGCCTACGAGCCGCAGCGCATCCTGTTCCAGATCCTTTGCGCCAACCTGTCGCTGAACGAGATCGACAACGTGCACCTGCGCCACGCGGCGCTGGGCGCCGAGCTCGGCGTGACCCGCGTGCCCCATATCGACTACGGGCGGGAGGGGAATTTCGGCGGCGTGAGCCTGGGCGCCGGGCAGGGCGAAGCCGTGCGCGTCGAGACGATCGACGCGCTCGGCCTGCGCCGGCTCGCGCTGCTCAAGGCCGACGTGGAAGGCATGGAGACGGAGCTGCTGCAGGGCGCGGCCGACACGATCGGCCGGCTGCGCCCGCTGCTCTATGTCGAGGCCGACCGCAAGGACAGGCTGCCGGCGCTGTTCGACCGGCTGCGCTCGCTTGGGTACCGGATGTGGCTGCACGCGCCGCCGCTGTTTGCCGCGGACAACTATTTCGGCCACGCCGAGGACGTGTTTCCGGGCATCGTCTCGATGAACCTGCTCTGCGTGCCGCGCGGGCATGCGTGCCCGGTCGCGGGCCTCGAGGAGATCGAAAGCCCCGAGTCGCTAATCGAGCGGCTCGCGGAGTAGCTCGCAGGCGGCTCAGTTCGCGCCGCGCCGGCGCGGTATCTCGCGCGTCTCGCCGATCTTCATGATCCAGAGGTCGTCGGCGTCGTAGCCGGCGGCGAGGCCGGCGGCGCGGAACAGGGAAGGCGGCTCGAACGGCGGCTCGTCCGTCAGCTTGATCGTGCCCCAGTGCATGCCGACCAGCGCGCGGCAGCCGAGGTCGCGGCCGAGCTTGACGGCCTCCTCGGGCGACGTGTGGTTGGCGACCATCAGCTCGCGCGGCGCATAGGCGCCGATGCCGACGAGGCCGAGATCGAACGGCCCGGCGCGCTCGCCCCATTCGGCGAACACCGGCCCGTAGGCCGTGTCGCCCGCGAAGTAGACGCGCCGCCCCGCGCCCTCGACCGCGAAGCCGGCCCACAGCGTACGGTTGGTGTCGAACGGCGAGCGCTTGGAGAAGTGCACCGCCGGCAGCGCCGAGACGCGCACCCCGCCGCGTGCCGTCGAGCGGCCCCAGTCGAGCTCGCGCACGTCGCGATAGCCGCGGCGCGTGAAATAGGGGCCGATCCCCAGCGGCACGACCACGGTCATGCGGTGCTTTCCGTGCAGCGCGCGCAGCGCCGGCAGGTCGAGATGGTCGTAGTGGTTGTGCGACACGGCGAGGATGTCGATGCGCGGCAGGGTCGCGGGCTTCAGCGCCGGCGGCGCGAAGCGCTTCGGACCCAGCCCGTTGCGGGGGCCGGCGGTGACGCTGAGATAGGGATCGAGCAGCACCGAGACGCCGCCCAGGCGCAACAGGAAGCACGCATGACCGATCCAGGTAATCGAGTCGCGCCCATCATGCGCGCGCATGCCCGCCAGGGTCTGCTCCTCGGTCAGAACGTGACCGGGCGGCAGCACCGGCACGACGCGGTCGCGCGTGCGGCGCTTGTAGAACTCGGTCCAGGCGCGCGTGTCGCGCGGCCGGCGCGGGCTGCCCGGCGGATTGTAGAAGCGGCGCGAGCGCGGGTCGTAGGGCGCGCCGGGACCGAGCGGCGGCGCCGGATCATGGTCGCGCGCGGCCGGCGCGCCGGGATCGCCGTCGGCCGCCTCGGACCAGCCGCGCGGCCTCAGCCAGTCGAGCCAGGCCATCTCAGGACGGCCGCCGGAACACGCCGAACGGCGTGGGGAAGGACTCGACGAGCTTGCGCAGCCGCCCGAAGGCCTGCGGCACGCGCATGACGTCCTCGATGCGCCGGTCGAGGAAGCGGCTGGTATCCTGCCGGTCCTCCGAGGCGTCGTTGAGCCAGTAGAGCGTCGTCGCCGACAGCACGCCGGCAAGCAGCCCGCGCTTGGTATAGAAGTTGAAATCCGTCGACGTGTCGCCCGCCGCGTGCCAGATCGCGTCGACCGTGCGGTAGAGCAGGCTCAAGGCCACCGGCGCGTTGTGCGGCAGCGCCAGCACGGCGAGCGAGCGCCGCACCGCCTCGCGATGCGGCAGCGCGAGGTCGAGCCGCGCCGTGACGCCGGCGGCGATGCGCTCGCGGATCTTGATGGCCTTGAGGTCGCGCTTCGCCAGGGCGTCGAGCATGCGGCGGTCGAGCCAGTCGCTGAAATGCCGGATCGCCTCGATCTCGCCGCCGGGAAAGGCGAGCTCGGCACGCGCGGCGTCGAGTCCGGCGTCGCGCGCGCCCGCCGCGAGCGAGGTCACCGTCCAGCCGTCGAAGGCGACATGCGGCAGCGCCTTCTCCAGGATCACGTCGCGGATGTCGGGAGCGCTCCGTTCCGCCTTCGCCGCGTCGGTCATGCCATCCTCCGTCATGACAGCGCCTCCTTCGTGGTTGCCTCGACGCCACGTTTCGCCCCGCGCGGCTCGGGCGCGCCGTGGCGCAGCTCCTCGGTGAACACGAGCAGCGACAGATCGGTCATGCGCTGCGGATACAGCACGCCGTCGAGATGGTCGCATTCGTGCTGCACCACGCGCGCATGGAATCCCTCGGCGATGCGGTCGATCGCCTCGCCGTCCGGAGTCGTCGCCCGGTAGCGGATGCGATCATAGCGGGGCACCATGCCGGCGAGCCCGGGAACCGACAGGCAGCCTTCCCAACCGAGCGTGCCGTCGTCGCCGAGCGGCTCGATCACCGGGTTGACCAGCACCGTGACCGGCACCGGCTGGGTCTGCTCGCGCTGGGCGCGCGTCTCCGCGACCTCGAACACCACGACGCGGAGCGGCACATGCACTTGCGGCGCCGCGAGCCCGGTGCCCGGCGCGTCGCGCATGGTCTCCAGCATGTCGGCGACCAGGCGCTTGATCTCGGGCGCGGTCGGATCGGGCACCGGATCGGCCGCCCGCCGCAGCACCGGATGGCCCATGCGCGCAATCTTCAATATTGCCATGCAGCAAATATGGGCCTCGGCCCCCGTTCGGTAAAGTTGAGTACCGCCGCCCGACCGCAGTACCCAGCCTCGATCTGTGGAATTAACCTGTTTGCAAGGCGTTCCGGGCTGTGTTATCAACCCGCCCAACGCGCCGGCACCCGGCCGGCGCGAACGATTTGTGTCAGCTTTCGGAAAGGAGACGTGTCGACCGTGCAAGTACTCGTTCGCGACAACAACGTCGATCAGGCCCTCCGCGCGCTGAAGAAGAAGATGCAGCGCGAGGGCATCTTCCGCGAGATGAAGCTGCGCCGCAACTTCGAGAAGCCGTCGGAGCGCCGGGCGCGCGAAAAGGCGGAAGCGGTGCGCCGCTATCGCAAGCTCCTGCGCAAGCGCATGGAGCGCGAGGGCTACTAGACTTCCGGGTCTAGCGGGCCGGGAAACCCGGCCCATGGGGACGACCGCAAAGCCGCGCAAGGGACTTCCCGGCGCGGCTTTTGTGTTGCCGGCGGATCCGCGCCAAGCCCCTGGCACATGACGGCCGTGCTGGCGCGCTTCACCCCCTCCGTATTCGACGAGTTCCCAGGGCTCGCCGACTTCGGCGAGCCTTGGGCGATTGCAGCCCGTGGATCAGCAAAGAGGCGAAAGGTGATCCGGCCGCGTGGCGGCGGTCGTTGTCGGAAGGTTGTCGAAGACCCGCCTGGCCTGCCCCGGTTCTCAGGTGTTCGATACGGCGGCCGGGTCCGACTGATCGAACGTTACGTTGGCGTAGATCGACGAGACCGGCACGTCGAGGCCGACGCTGTCGAGCGTCACGCGCGCGTCGGGATCGCGCAGCAGGTCGACGAGCCAGCGCCCTCCGTCCTGACGGCGATGGATCTCGACGTAGCGGCGCTGCGAGTCGACGAACAGGATCTCCCGCACGCTCGCAATCGCGCGGTAGTCCGGCAGCTTGATCTTGCGGTCCTTGTCCTCGGTCGACGGCGACGGGACCTCGACGATCAGAACGGGCTTGCCGACATAAGGCGTGTTTCCCAGGTCGGAAGGGCTGCAGGTCACCACAATATCGGCCTGATAATAGGTGTCGGCCCGCGGCGGCGCGAGAATTCCTGCCTCGGCCCGGCCGACACAGCCGGGCCGCTTCTCGGCCGCGTTCCCGACGAGCCGATTGAGCGTGTTTGCAAGTATCTGATGGAATCCCCGCGTCGGCGCCATCGCGACTGCAACGCCGTCGTAGAGCTCGTATTTCCGGTCAGGCAAGCCTTCCCAGACCAGAAACTCGGCGACGGACATGCGCTTCGATGCGGTCGCGGTCATCGCGGCGCCTCCCGGGCACCGCCGGCAGTATAGCCGAGGCCGGGCCCGCCCGGAACGCGGCGGGCCGGAAGATCAGTGCCCGCCGCCCATCGACTTGACGATGTCCTCGCACACCTTCTTGGCGTCGCCGAACAGCATCATCGTGTTGTCGCGGTAGAACAGCTCGTTCTCGACGCCGGCGTAGCCGGTCGCCATCGAGCGCTTCACGAACAGCACGGTCTTGGCGTTCTCGACGTCGAGCACGGGCATGCCGTAGATCGGGCTCTTGGGGTCGGTCTTGGCCGCCGGGTTGGTCACGTCGTTGGCGCCGATCACGAAGGCGACGTCGGTCTGCGCGAAGTCGCGGTTGATCTCCTCGAGCTCGAGCACCTCGTCGTAGGGCACGTTGGCCTCGGCCAGCAGCACGTTCATGTGGCCGGGCATGCGGCCGGCGACGGGATGGATGGCGTAGCGCACCGTGGCGCCTTCCTGCTTCAGCATGTCGGCCATCTCGCGCAGCGCGTGCTGCGCCTGGGCGACCGCCATGCCGTAGCCCGGCACGATGATGATCGAGGCGGCGTTCTTCATGATGAAGGCGGCGTCCTCGGCGCTGCCGGACTTGACCGTCTTGTCGCCCGCGGCGGCGCCGCCCGCCGGCCCCGCCTGCTCGCCGCCAAACCCGCCCAGGATCACGTTGAAGATCGAGCGGTTCATGCCCTTGCACATGATGTAGCTGAGGATGGCGCCCGAGGCGCCGACCAGCGCGCCGGTGACGATCAGCAGGCCGTTGTTCAGCGTGAAGCCGATGCCGGCCGCGGCCCATCCCGAATAGGAGTTCAGCATCGAGATCACGACCGGCATGTCGGCGCCGCCGATCGGCAGGATCAGCAGGAAGCCCAGGGCCAACGACAGGATCACCAGGACCCAGAACGCCGCCGCCGACTGCCCCACGCACAGCCAGACGATCGCCAGCACGATCGCCACGCCGATCGCGGCGTTGAGCGGATGCTGCATCGTGAATACCAGCGGCTTGCCGGTGATCAGCGCCTGCAGCTTGGCGAAGGCGACGATCGACCCGGTGAAGGTGATGGCGCCGATGGCGACGCCCAGTCCCATCTCGATCAGGCTTGCGGTCTTGATATTGCCGGCGACGCCGATGCCGTAGGCCTCGGGCAGGTAGAAGGCGGCCGCGGCCACGAACACGGCGGCGAGGCCGACCAGGCTGTGGAACGCCGCGACCAGCTGCGGCAGGGCCGTCATCTGGATGCGCAGCGCGATCACCGTGCCGATGGCGCCGCCGATCAGGATGCCGAGGATGATGACCCAGTAGCTGACGACGCCCGGGCTCGCCAGCGTCGTGCCGATGGCGATCACCATGCCGGCGATGCCGTACATGTTGCCGCCGCGCGCCGTCACCGGGCTGGACAGGCCGCGCAGCGCCATGATGAAGCACACGGCGGCGACCAGGTACAGAAGGGCGGAGAGGTTCTCGGTCATGTTCGTATCCCCCCGTCCCCGCTATTTCGTCTTCTTCTTGAACATCTGCAGCATGCGCTGGGTCACGATGAACCCGCCGAAGATGTTGACCGAGGCGAGGGTGACGGCGAGGAAGCCCATCACCTTGGAGAAGTTGAATCCGGCCGGTCCGGCCGCGATCAGCGCACCGACGATGATGACCGACGACACCGCGTTGGTGACGCTCATCAAGGGCGAATGCAGCGCCGGCGTCACGCGCCAGACCACATAGTAGCCGACGAAGCAGGCCAGCACGAAGACGCTCAGCCCGAACACCAGCGGGTCGATGCCGCTTACGGCCTGGGCCTTGGCGAGCGCACCGGCCTGGGCCGCCAGCACGTCGGCCTGGCCCGCCAGGTCGCGCGCCGACTTGGCCAGCGCGCCGGCGTTGCTCTGGAACGTGGTCGGATCCATCGGAATTCCCCCTTCTGGTCGCCGGCGGCGCCCGGTGATCGGCGCTCAGGCCGCGGCGAAGCTCGGATGCACGATCTTGCCGTCGTGGGTCAAAAGGCTGCCCTTCACGACCTCGTCGTTGGTGTCGATCTTCAGCGCCTTGGTCTCCTTGTCGACCAGCGGCGTGATGAAGTTGACGAGGTTGCGGGCGTAGAGCGCCGACGCGTCGACGGCGATGCGGCTCGGCACGTTGGCGTGGCCGACGATGGTGACGCCATACTTCTTCACGATCTTGCCGAGCTCGCTCAACGGGCAGTTGCCGCCCTGCTCGACCGCGAGGTCGACGATCACCGAGCCCGGCTTCATCGTCTTGACCATGTCCTCGCTTACCAGGACCGGCGCCTTGCGGCCCGGGATCAGCGCGGTGCAGATGACGATGTCCTGCTTCTTGATCGTCTCGGCGACCAGCGCGGCCTGCTTCTTCTTGTACTCGTCGCTCATTTCCTTGGCGTAGCCGCCGGCGGTCTGCGCCTGCTGGAACTCCTCGTCCATGACGGCGACGAAGGTGCCGCCGAGGCTCTCGACCTGCTCCTTGGTCGCGGGCCTGACGTCGGTGGCCGAGACGACCGCGCCCAGGCGCTTGGCGGTGGCGATCGCCTGCAGCCCCGCGACGCCGACGCCCATGATGAACACGCGCGCCGGCGGCACCGTGCCGGCCGCCGTCATCATCATGGGGAAGGCGCGGCCGAACTCGTGCGCGGCGTCGAGCACGGCGCGGTAGCCGGCCAGGTTCGCCTGCGACGACAGCACGTCCATCGACTGGGCGCGGGTGATGCGCGGCACCAGCTCGAGCGCGAAGGCGGTGATGCCGGCGTCGGCATAGGCCCGGAGCTGCTCCCTGGCGGCATAGGGCGCCAGCATGCCGATCAGCACGGCGCCGCGCTTCATGCCCTCGAGCTCGTCCGCGCCTTCGCCGGCGCCCAGCGGGCGCTGCACCTTGAGCACCACGTCGGCATCCGCCAGGGCGGCGGCGGCATCCGGCGCGATCGTGGCGCCGGCGGCCTGGAACGCCTCGTCCGGGACCGCGGCGCCGGCCCCGGCGCCGGCCTCGACCGTGACCTGGAATCCGAGGCCGATCAGCTTCTTGACCGAATCCGGCGACGCGGCGACGCGTGCCTCGCCCGCTCGACGCTCTTTGGGAATCGCGAGTTTCATGCCGATCCGGCTCCCCCTCCGGCTGGAAGCGTGGCGCGATCCCCTGGCGATCGCGCGCGGACGCCTGCGCAGTTCCATGGGAACAATGCCCGTTCGATCCGATTTTGTGAAGGGGGGCAAGGATTTCGCCGGCTCGATCGGTAGAATTCCCGATCGCTTCCGGCCCGCGCCGCGCGCGGAACGTGCTATCTAGGCCGCCCGGCCGGCGACCCGGATGACAGATCCGGACAGCCCGTCGCGAGGAGCCCGATGGTCGAATCGATTCTGGAGCTGGTCCGCAGCAACGCGCCCCTGGCCTATGCTACCGTGGCGCTGATGTGCTTCGGCGAGTCGTTCGCGTTCATCAGCCTCGTCGTGCCCGGCTGGGCCTTCATGCTGGCGGCCGGCGCGCTGGTGGCGAACGGCACGCTGCACTGGCTGCCGGTGGTCCTGGCCGGCGCGTTCGGCGCCGCGGTCGGGGACGCGGTCTCCTACTGGATCGGGCTCAAGTTCAAGCACGTGGTGCCGGGCCTCTGGCCGTTCACGCGCCATCCGGACTGGCTCGACCGCGGCCACGCCTTCTTCGCGCGCTGGGGCGTCGCCAGCGTCTTCCTCGGCCGCTTCTTCGGGCCGGTGCGCGCCGTGATCCCGCTCGCCGCCGGCATGATGGAGATGCCCGCGCGCCCGTTCTGGATCGCCAACGTCACCTCGGCGCTGCTCAGCGCCGCGCTGTGGACGGCACAGGGCGCGGTCGTGGGCTGGGGCCTGAAGGAGCTGCACTGGGAATCGCCGGAGGTCCAGATCGCGCTCTGGGCCGTGCTCGGCGCCGGCGTCGCGGGCTATCTGCTGGTGCGGCGCCGGCGCAGCCAGCGCGGCTGAGGCCGCGGGCTCAGACCACGGCGGCGGCGCCGCCGTCGATGTTGATCGCGACGCCGGTGATGAAGCTGGCCGCGCCCGAAGCGAGGAAGGCGATCACGTCGCCCGCCTCGCGCGCCTCGCCGACGCGGCCGAGCGGGATGCCGCGCGACGCGGCGAGCTTCCCGTAGAACGCGTCCAGGGTCTCGCCCGGGGCCTCGTTCGCCTGCCGCGCATGGCGCCGTTCGTGCTGGCCGCTCTTGATCAGGCCGATGCAGACCGTGTTGACCAGGATGTTGTCCTTGGCCAGGTCCTTCGACAGGGCCTTGGTGAGCGCGATGCCGGCGGCGCGCGACACCGAGGTCGGCATCGACGACGCGCCCGGCGTCTTGCCCGCCAGGTTCGTCACGTTGACGATGCGGCCGCCGCCGCCCCGGCGCATCTCGGGCACCGCGGCGCGGATCATGCGCACCGCCGCCCAGAGCTTGAGGTCGAAGTCGGCCTGCCAGTCCTCGTCGCTGACGCCGTCGAACGGCTTCGCCATCGACGTGCCGGCGTTGTTGACGAGGATGTCGATGCGGCCGAAGCGCTCGAGCGCCGCGGCGACCGCGCGCTCGCGGGTCGCGGCCGCGGTGATGTCGCCTGCCACCGGCAGGACCGCGCCGGAAGCGACCCGCTCCATCTCGGCGCAGGCCGCCTGCAGCACGTCGCTGCGGCGCGCGACGACCACGACGCGCGCGCCCTCGGCCGCGAACCGCAGCGCGGCCGCCTTGCCGATGCCTTCGCTGCCGCCGGTGACGATGGCGACCTTGCCGGCGAGTCCCAGGTCCATGCGACGGGATCCCGGTCGAACGGCGGCCCGGAGCTCCCCGTGCCGCGTCAGGCGGCCTTGGTCTGGATGCCCTTCTGGCCCAGCATCTGCTGCAGCTCGCCGCTCTGGTACATCTCGCGCACGATGTCGCAGCCGCCGATGAACTCGCCCTTGACGTAGAGCTGCGGGATGGTCGGCCAGGACGAGAACTCCTTGATGCCCTGGCGCAGCGCGGCGTCCTCGAGGATGTTGATGCCCTTGAACTTGACGCCGAGATGGGTCAGCACGCCGACGACCGCGGCCGAGAAGCCGCACTGCGGGAAGATCGGCGTGCCCTTCATGTAGAGCACGACGTCGTTCTCGCTGATGTCGTTCTTGATGCGCTCGAACACCGGATTTTCGCTCATCGATCGCTCCTCGAGGGCCGCGCCGGCCCGATTTCGTTGAACCTGGACAGGCCTCAGTCGGGCGCCGAGGTCTGCAGCGCCAGCGCGTGCAGCTCGCCGCCCATGCGTCCCTTCAGGGCCTGGTAGACCATCTGGTGCTGCTGCACGCGGGTCTTGCCCTTGAACGCGGCCGAGACGACATGCGCCGCGTAGTGGTCGCCGTCGCCGCGCAGGTCCTCGATGCGGACCTCAGCATCGGGCAGGCTTTCCTTGATCAGCCGCTCGATATCGCCGGGATTCATCGGCATGTCCGCGCTCGGGCTCCCACCGCTTTCAGGCTTCAGGCCTTTTTCACCGGCGCCGCCATGTAGGACGGCAGAAAATCCTCGTGCGCGCGCCGGAGGTCTTCCAAGGATATGGCGCCCGCGCCGCCGACTGTCAACGCGGGCGCGGCCACGCTTAACCCTACGGTCCGCGCGGGAATGCCCAGTTTCGCCGCTTCGCCAAGCAATTGCTTCGGATCGCGCGTCGCGACGAGGTAGCGCGCCTGATCCTCGCCGAACCACCAGCCCATGACCGGCAGCGCGGCCGGCGCGGCCACGAGCGTGATGCCGAGGTTGCCCGCCAGCGCCATCTCCGCCGCCGCCACCAGCAGCCCGCCGTCGCCCAGGTCGTGGCAGGCGGAGACCAGGCCGGATGCGATCATCCGGCGCACGAAGTCGCCGTTCCGCCTCTCGGCCGCGAGGTCGACCGGCGGCGGCGCGCCGTCCTCGCGGCCGAGGATCTCGCGCAGGTAGACCGACTGGCCGAGCCAGCCCTGCGTCGCGCCGACCAGGACCAGCGTCTCGCCCGGCCCCTTCGGCGCGATGGTGGCCGCCTTCGTGATGTCGGCGATCAGGCCGACGGCGCCGATCACCGGCGTCGGCAGGATCGCCTCGCCGCTGGTCTCGTTGTAGAGCGACACGTTGCCCGAGACGACCGGGAAGTCGAGCGCCGTGCAGGCCTCGCCCATGCCCTGGATGCAGCCGACCAGCTGCCCCATGATCGGCGGCTTCTCGGGATTGCCGAAGTTGAGGTTGTCGGTGACCGCGAGCGGCGTGGCGCCGACCGCGGTCAGGTTGCGCCACGCCTCGGCCACGGCCTGGGCGCCGCCGGTCCTGGGGTCGGCCTTGCAGTAGCGCGGCGTGCAGTCGGACGTGACCGCGAGGCCCTTGGGCCCGTCGCCGACGCGCACCAGCGCGGCGTCGCCGCCCGGGCGGATCACCGTGTCGCCGCGCACGAGATGGTCGTACTGCTCCCAGATCCAGCGCTTGCTGCACAGGTCGGCGCTGGCGACCAGCGCCTTCAGCGCGGCGATCGGGTCCTTCGGCATCGGCAGCGCGGCCGCATCGAGCGGCGCCGGCGCCTGCGTCGCCACGAACGGCCGGTCGTACTGCGGCGCCTGCTCGACCAGCGGCTTCACCGGCATGTCGCCGACGACCTTGCCGCCCTGCTTCAGCACCAGGCGTCCCGTCGTGGTCAGGTGCCCGACCACGGCGAAGTCGAGCTCGTACTTCTCGAACACGCGGCGCGCCAAGGCCTCGGTGCCGGGCTTCAGCACCATCAGCATGCGCTCCTGGCTTTCCGACAGCATGATCTCGTAAGGGCTCATGCCGGTCTCGCGCACCGGCACGCGGTCGAGATCGAGCTCGATGCCGAGGCCGCCCTTGTCGGCCATCTCGACCGACGAGCAGGTGAGCCCCGCCGCGCCCATGTCCTGGATCGCGACGATCGCGTCGGTCGCCATCAGCTCGAGGCAGGCCTCGAGCAGCAGCTTCTCGGTGAACGGGTCGCCCACCTGCACGGTCGGCCGCTTGGCTTCACTGTCGTCGGAGAACTCGGCCGAGGCCATGGTGGCGCCGTGGATGCCGTCGCGCCCGGTCTTGGCGCCGACATAGACCACCTGGTTGCCGACGCCGGCGGCGGCCGAATAGAAGATGCGGTCCTTGGGCGCGATGCCGACCGTCATCGCGTTGACCAGGATGTTGCCGTTGTAGGCGGGATGGAAGTTGCACTCGCCGCCGACCGTCGGCACACCCATGCAGTTGCCGTAGCCGCCGATTCCGGCGACGACGCCGGCGACGAGGTGGCGCGTCTTCGGATGATCCGGCGCGCCGAAGCGCAGCGCGTTGAGGTTCGCCACCGGCCGCGCGCCCATGGTGAAGACGTCGCGCATGATGCCGCCCACGCCGGTCGCAGCACCCTGGTAGGGCTCGATGAAGGACGGGTGGTTGTGGCTCTCCATCTTGAAGACGGCCGCCTGGCCGTCGCCGATGTCGATCACGCCGGCGTTCTCGCCCGGGCCCTGGATGACGCAGGCGCCCTTGGTCGGCAGCGTCCTCAGCCAGCGGCGCGACGACTTGTACGAGCAGTGCTCCGACCACATGACCGAGACGATGCCGAGCTCGACCATGCTGGGCTCGCGCCCCATGAACTGGACGACGCGGTCGTATTCCTCGGGCTTCAGCCCGTGATCGCGCACGATCTCGGGCGTGATGGTGGGCTCGTTCTTGCCGTGAGCGGGCCTCGCCGCAGCCGTCATGATGCCGCCCGCACGATCAGATGTCCCGGCTTCCCGGCAACACGCCGATGCACGCGAATCTCGACCGTGCGGCCGAGCGCGTTCAGCCACGCCGCCAGCCGATCGATCGTCACGCTCTCCATCCGGCCACGCAGCACCTTCGACAACGTCGGCTGATCTGTTTCGCACAGTTTCGCGGCCTCGCTCTGCGTCAGCCGCCGCCGACGGATCGTTTCGTCGATTGCCGCAATCAACTCGGACTTGGCCAACGCTTCTTCGGCCTCGGCTTTACTGAAGCCAAGGTCGCGGAAGATGTTGTCGCTGCCCTCTCGGTACTCCGCTTTCGTCATCTCAACTTCCGTTCGTTGCTGCGTCAATCAGACGCGCACGCCGCAGCCGCTCCTCGATGATCTGGACATCGGGCCTGGGAATGCCGATGCCTGATTTCGACTTCTTCTTGAAAACGTGCAGCACATATATCGCCTTGATCAGCTTCACCGCGTAGACTGCTCGATATGCATCGCCGTCATCGATATCGCGCAATTCGAAGACGCCTGCTCCGAACTGTTTGAGCGGCTTTGCCGACGGCGGTGTCCTGCCAATCTGGACCTGGCCCAGCGCATAGCCAAACGCCCGTTTGATGTTCTTAGGCGAAGCGGACAGGTCATCGAGCGTGGACCCCATCCAGCGAACCGGTCGCATGGGTGATTATGGCAAAATTACCATAGAATCTCAAGCCGCCAGCGACTCCGCGAGGCCCTGGAACAGGCCGAAGCCGTCGCTGCCGCCCATCACCGGGTCCACGAGGTCCTCGGGATGCGGCATCATGCCGAGCACGTTGCCGCGCTCGTTGACGATGCCGGCGATGAAGCGGGCCGAGCCGTTCGGGTTGTGCGCGTCGAGCAGATCGCCGCTGGGCGCGGAGTAGCGGAACAGCACGCGGCCTTCGCCTTCCAGCCGGTCGAGCGTCTCCTTGTCGGCGTAGTAGTTGCCGTCGTGATGAGCGACCGGCACGCGGATCACCGTGCCGGCGTTGTAGCGCCCGGTGAACGGGCGCAACGACCGCTCGACGCGCAGATACACGTCGCGGCAGACGAACTTGAGGCTGGCGTTCGCCATCAGCACGCCCGGCAGCATCCCGGCCTCGCACGCGGCCTGGAAGCCGTTGCACACGGCCAGCACCGCGACGCCCTCGGCCGCCCGCTTCTTCACCTCGGCCATGATCGGCGAATGCGCGGCCATGGCGCCGCAGCGCAGATAGTCGCCGTGCGCGAAGCCGCCCGGCAGCACGATCAGGTCGACCTTGGGCAGCTCCTCGCCGCGGTGCCACACGATCGCGGGCTCGCGCCCGGTCGCGCGCCTCAGCGCCAGCGCCATGTCGCGCTCGCGGTTGGTGCCGGGGAAGACGACGATCGCCGATCTCATGCTCCGTCCACCTCGATGCGGTAGTTCTCGATCACGGTGTTGGCGAGCAGGCTCTTGCACATGCGCTCGACCGTCTCGCGCGCCTTCAAGGGATCGCGTTCGTCGAGCTCGAGCTCGATGTACTTGCCCTGCCTGACGTCCTTGACCGCGGCGAAGCCCAATCCGTGGAGCGCGTTGCCGATCGCCTTGCCCTGCGGGTCGAGCACGCCCGCCTTGAGGGTGACGTGAACCTTTGCCTTCATGCCGTCGTCGCGCGCTCCCGTCGGGTTCGCTATTGGATCGTCTTGGGGCCGGCCATGTCGCCGCCGACGCCGCCTTCGGGCAGGATGCCGAGCCGGCGCGCGACCTCCTGGTAGGCCTCGGCCACGCCGCCGAGGTCGCGGCGGAAGCGGTCCTTGTCCATCTTCTCGTTGGTCTTGGCGTCCCAGATGCGGCAGTTGTCGGGGCTGATCTCGTCGGCCAGAACGATGCGCATCTCCTCGTTCTCCCACAGGCGGCCGAACTCGAGCTTGAAGTCGACCAGCTTCATGCCGACGCCGAGGAACAGGCCCATCAGGAAGTCGTTGATGCGCAGGCTGAGGTTGAGGATGTCGTCGAGGTCCTGCGGCGTCGCCCAGCCGAATGCCGTGATGTGCTCCTCCGAGACCATCGGATCGCCGAGCTGGTCGTTCTTGTAGTAGTACTCGATGATCGAGCGCGGCAGCGCCTGGCCTTCCTCGATGCCGAAGCGCTTGGCGAGCGAGCCGGCCACGGTGTTGCGCACCACGACCTCGATTGGGATGATCTCGACCTCGCGCACGAGCTGCTCGCGCATGTTGAGGCGGCGCACGAAATGCGTCGGGATGCCGATCTCGGCCAGGCGCAGCATCAGGTATTCCGAGATGCGGTTGTTGAGCACGCCCTTGCCGGTGATCACGCCGCGCTTCTGGTTGTTGAAGGCGGTGGCGTCGTCCTTGAAGTACTGCACGAGCGTGCCGGGCTCGGGGCCTTCGAACAGGACCTTGGCCTTGCCCTCGTAGATGCGTCTGCGTCTCGCCATGATGTGGAAACTCCCGCGGCATAGGGCCGCCGCCACGGAGCGTCGGCAAGCGCCGCTTCAAAGGGGACGACGGCCGGGCCGACGCCGCCTCTATAGCAACCTCCCGCCCCTGGCACAATGACGGGCCGGGATTCCGCGGAATCCCGGCCCCGCGGCGCGGTCAACCCACGGCCAGGTCGCGGTACGGGACCCGGTCCGGCCGGCCGGCGGCGAATCGGAAGACCGGCTTGACCCCGGCGCGGCCGATCGCCGGCAGGGCCGCCAGCGTGCTCGATACCGTGCCGAAGCCCGAGGGCAGAACGAAATTCATCGCTCCTTCCGGCCCGGTGTCGGCGGCGCGCTCGGCGCTCGCCATCAGCCGTTCCCAGCCCGCCCAGTCGCCGCGATCGGGATCGGGCGTGGCGGCGTCGACGAAGCGGGGACGATGGAAGGCGATGCGCGGCGAGGACGGATCGTCCGGCTCGCGCGATGTAAGCATCGTGATGCCTTCCTTCAAGGATTGGATCCGCACCGGCTGCCCGTCGCCGCGATGGGCCGCATAGAACGCGTGCCGGTTGTCGGCCACGACCATGTTGAACGCACGATAGGAATCCGGCCGCAGCTCCGACAGGACCAGCGCGGCCGCCGCGGCGTCGGCATGATCGAGCGCCAGCAGGACCAGCTCGCCGCGGCTGCGCTTGCCGTCGGCGGGACCGAGCGTGCCCTGGCGGTTGAGGATGCCGGCGACCACGCCGTGGTCGTTGATGCCCATCCACGACCCGCCGGCAAGGTCGTCGCGCCCGGCCAGCACCTCGGGCCGGTCGGGCCAGTGCCGGGCCGGCGCGCTCCACGGCCGCGTCATCATTTCGTCGCGATTGGCGCCGAGGATCACCGGCCAGACATGGCCGGGCCGGCGCAGGACCACCAGCGTGCACATGGACGGCGTCTTTTCCTCTTCGCTTCCCGGCCCGGGTCCCTATATTACTTGATGCCGCTATCGCACGGGAGCAAGGGACCTAGACGATGTCCACGTTCGACGAACGCCAGAAGGGCTTTGAAACCAAGTTCAAGCACGACCAGGAGACGGCGTTCAAGATCACCGCCCGGCGCAACAAGCTGATCGGCTTGTGGACCGCCAAGCAGCTCGGCCTCGAGGGCGCGGCCGCCGAGAACTACGCCAAGTCCGTGGTCGCCGCCGACATGGAGAAGCCGGGCGACGCGGACGTCGTCGCCAAGATCCTGAAGGACCTGGCGGCCAAGGGGATCCAGCTGACCGAGCACCGCATCCGCTCCGAGATGGACGCGCTCGCGGCCGAGGCGCGCAAGCAGATCACGGGGAAGTAGGGCGCCCTATTCCGCGCCTGCCTATTCCGCATCCGGCTGGTTCTGCGGCTGCGCCTTCTGGAAGGCGGGCAGGCCGAGGCATTCCGCGTTGATGCGGGCGATGGTCGGGAACTTCGACATGTCGGTGTCGACGCGCGCGGCGTTGGCGACCTGCGGCACCAGGCAGATGTCGGCGAGGCCCGGCGCGTCGGCGTGGCAGAAGCGGCCGGTGTCGCGGCTGCCCGCGAGCATCTGCTCGATCGCGGCGAAGCCGGTCTCGATCCAGTGCAGGTACCAGGCGTCGCGCGCCTTCTGGTCGAGCCCGAGCGTCTTCTCCAGATAGCCCAGCACGCGCGTGTTGTTGAGCGGGTGGATGTCGCAGGCGATGCTGAGCGCCAGCGCCCGCACGCGCGCGCGCCCCTGCGCGTCGTCGGGCAGGAAGGGCGGGTTCGGCCGCGTCTCGTCCAGGTACTCGATGATCGCGAGCGACTGCGTCAGCACGCTGCTACCGTCCTCCAGCGTCGGGACCAGCTGCGCCGGGTTGAGCTTGCGGTAGGCGTCGGAGAACTGGTCGCCACGCCGGAGATGCAGCGAGCGCTGGCCGTAGTCGAGCCCCTTCAGGTTGAGCGCGATGCGGACGCGATAGGCGGCGGAAGAGCGGAAGTACCCGTGCAGCAGCATGTCTGGTCTCCGATGGGCCGCGCGCGTCAGGACGCCTCGGCGAGCTCGATGGCGACGCCTGACGCGCCGATGGGGTCGATGATCAGCGCGCCGCGATGCCGGCGGTACGGCACGCCGTTGCCGCGCAGCAGCTTCTCCGCCCGGTCGACGTCGGCCACGGCAACGCGATAGGCGACGAAGACCGGGCTGTCGGCCGGGCCGGGCAGGTTCATCTCGGGCAGGCGCTCGGTGAGCGCGTCGGCGCCCAGCACCAGAAGCGTGCCCAGCGCCGTGCGCACCGTCAGCCCGCCGGGCGAGGCCGCCACGCCGTCCTCGCCCTGCAGCCGGGCGAAGAAGCCGGCGAGCGCGGCGGGGTCGGGCGCGCGCATCACCACCTCGCTCACCGCCCGCGCGCCGTTGGCATGGCGCTGGTATTCCGGCTTCCAGAAATACTGGGGCGCGTGCTGCTGGCAGCAGAAGAACGCGGCCTCGGGCATCGCCTTGTGCGTGACGAAGGCGAGCGAGAAGGCGACGCGCGCCGAGCTGCCGTCGGGCAGCTTCGCCTGGCGCTCGAAGTCGAACGGCGGATAGGTGTCGAGCCCGGCCGCGCGGAACCGGGCCTGGTCGGCGCGCGCGTCGCGGCTCTGGAACACGAGTTGCGACATGCCCTCGCGCCGCTTCAGGAATTCGGCGTTGAACCAGCCGAAGCTGAACGCGCCCGGTGCCGGCCGTGCGATCTTCGCCGGGTCGTCCACCGCGAGCAGCTCGAGGAAATTGCCCTGGAATTGCACCAGCGAGTTCGCGGTGCCCCAGGGATGCACGGCGCGCGGCGTGCATGTGAAGCCGAGGCGCGCGTAGAACGCACGCGCGGCATCGAGATCGCGCACGCACAGGACCAGGTGATCGATGCCGCGGTCGCCGGCGATTCGGGCTGGGGTCATCGTCCGCGGTTTTAGGTGCGCCGCGCAGGCGCGTCAATTCGCCGGCGGTTCAATTCGGGGGCGTGTAGGACATGATCGTCTGGTCGATGGCGCCGAAGATCGACTGGCCGCGGGCGTCGAGCATCTCGATCCGGATGCGGTCGCCGAAACGCATGAACGGCGTCGATGGCTTGCCCTGCTCGATCGTCTCGATCATGCGCCGCTCGGCGATGCAGGACGACCCGACCGAGCGGTCGCGGTTGGCGACGGTGCCGGAGCCGACGATCGTGCCGGCGGCCAGCGCCCGCGTCCTGGCCGCGTGCGCGATCAGGCGCGGAAAATCGAACGTCATGTCGGCACCGGCGTTCGGCCGGCCGAACTCCCGGCCGTTCAGCGCGCTGATCAGATGCAGGTTGACCTTGCCGCCGTCCCAGGCGTCGCCCAGCTCCGCCGGCTCGACCGCCACCGGCGAAAAGGAAGAGGCCGGCTTGGACTGGAAGAAGCCGAAGCCCTTGGCCAGCTCGCCGGGGATCAGGTTCCGCAAGCTCACGTCGTTGACCAGCATCAGCAGCTTGATGTGATGCCGCGCCTGGTCGGGCGTGATGCCCATCGGCACGTCGTCGGTGATCGCGGCGACCTCCGCCTCGAAGTCGATGCCCCAGTCCTCGCTCTGGCAGGGCACCGGGTCGGTGGGCCCGAGGAATCCGTCCGAGCCGCCCTGGTACATCAGCGGGTCGGTCCAGAAGCTTTGCGGCATCTCGGCGCCGCGCGCCTTGCGCACCAGCTCGACATGCACGACATAGGCGCTGCCGTCGGCCCATTGATAGGCGCGCGGCAAGGGGCTCATCGCCTTTCTCGGATCGAAGCGCCTGGCATTCCTGATCTCGCCCTGGTTCAGCAGGCGATAGATCGAACGCAGCTCGCCGGCGACGTCGTTCCAGCGGTCGAGCGCCTGCTGCATCGTCCTGGCGATGCGCGGCACCGGCGCGCACAGCGCGAGATCGCGGCTGACGACGACGAGCGCGCCGTCGCGGGAATCCTTCTTCTTCAGCGTGGCGAGCTTCATTCGGCGGCCTGCGGCCGGGGCTGCCAGGACCTCACGTAGCCCGGCCACTCCACGCCCTCGGGCAAAGGACCGGCCTCGAGCGCGTCGCGCGTGTCGACCATGACCGCGACCTCGTCGGTCTCCCGGCGCGCCGCCTTGGCGCCCGCCGCGAACGCCTTGGGATGCGGCCCGTGCGGGAAGCCGCAGGGATGCAGGGTCACCATGCCGGGATGGATGTTGTCGCGGCTGAAGAAGCTGCCGCGGTGATAGAAGATCATCTCGTCGTAGTCGTCGTTGTTGTGGAAGAACGGCACCTTCAGCGCGCCGGGATCGGATTCGATCGGGCGCGGGCAGAAGGTGCAGACGACGAAGCGCCCGCCGACGAAGGTCGTGTGCGCCGAAGGCGGCAGGTGGTAGCGGTGGCTCATGATCGGGCGGATGTCGCGCCAGTTGATGCGCACCGGCGCCAGGTCGCCGTGCCAGCCGACGACGTCGAGCGGGTTGTAGGGATAGGTCACGGTCGAGACGGCGCCCCGCCGCTTGATGCGCACCTTCCATTCGCGCCCGCCCCTGGCGCCCGACTGCTGCTCCTTGAACGCGTCGTCGAGCCGGGGCGTGTCGAGCATCGCCGGGTCGAAGATCGCGTGGTTGCCGACCAGGCCCTTCTCCGGCAGGCGATAGGAATCGTTGGTCGCCTCGACCAGCAGCGCCGTCACCGGCTGGGTCGCCTCGATGCGCCACTGCGTGCCGCGCGGCAGCATGATGTAGTCGCCGTCGCGGAACGCGAGATGGCCGAAGTCGCAGTAGAGATGCCCGGCGCCCTCGTGCACGAACATCAGCTCGTCGCCGTCGCCGTTGCGCGCGAGGTCGCGCATGTCGCCGTCGGCGCGCCACAGGCGGATGCGGCAATGCGCGTTGTGCAGCACGTCGACCGCGTCCCACGGCGAGTTGGCGACCGAGTTGAGCTTGGTGAGATCGAAGGCGCGCGGCTTCAGCGGCCCTTCCCAGTCGCTCCAGCCGGTCGGCGGATGCGCGTGGTGGAACTGGGCCGAGGGGCCGAAGAAGCCCTCCTTCGACATCTCGCGCTCGTAGGTCCCGCTCGGCAGGTCGGTATGCGCCTGGCGCGACGCCGTGCCCTCGACGCGCGGGAAGGAAATCCAGCGTTTGGTCATGCCTGCGTTTCCCTTGTGCGGGCTCACCCTTCGGCCCTTCGAAAAGCCCGGGGCCCAGGGTGAGGACTCCTTGTTCGGGATGTTACCTCATCCCGAGCTTGTCGAAGGACGGGTGCACCGACCGTCACCCCGCCTTCAGCACGCCGCGGCGGATCTGGTCGAGCTCGATCGATTCGAACAGCGCCTTGAAGTTGCCCTCGCCGAAGCCTTCGTTGCCTTTCCGCTGGATCACCTCGAAGAAGATCGGGCCGATCACGGTGGCGGTGAAGATCTGCAGCAGCAGGCCGCCGCCCTTGGTCGGCGCGCCGTCGATCAGGATGCGGTTGCGCTTCAGCCGCTCGAGGTCCTCGCCGTGCCCGGGCAGGCGCTGGTCGACGCCCTCGTAATAGGTGTCCGGCACGTCCTGGAAGGCGACGCCGCCGCGGCCGAGCGCCTCGACCGTGGCATAGATGTCGTCGGTCGTCAGCGCGATGTGCTGGATGCCCTCGCCGTGATAGGCGCTGAGGTATTCCTGGATCTGCGACTTGTCGTCGGAGGACTCGTTGATCGGGATGCGGATCTTGCCGCAGGGGCTGGTCATCGCCTTGGACTTCAGGCCCGTCAGCTTGCCCTCGATGTCGAAGTAGCGGATCTCGCGGAAATTGAACAGGCGCTCGTAGAACTCGGCCCATTCCGCCATGCGGCCGCGATGCACGTTGTGCGTCAGGTGGTCGATCGCCGTCAGGCCGACGCCTTTCGGGTGGCGCTCGGCGCCTTCGATCGGCACGAAATCGACGTCGTAGATCGTGCCGCGCGGGCCATAGCGGTCGACCAGGTAGATCAGGCTGTCGCCGATGCCCTTGATCGCCGGGATGTTGAGCTCCATCGGCCCGACCTTGCCCTCGACGCCCCAGGCGCCGAGCTCGAGCGCGCGCTTGTAAGCCTTGCCGGCGTCGGCGACGCGGAAGGCGATGGCGCAGACCGACGGCCCGTGCAGGCGGGCGAAGCTCTGGGCGAAGCTCTCGGGCTCGGCGTTGACGACGAAGTTGACGTCGCCCTGGCGGTAGAGCGTGACGTCCTTCGAGCGGTGCCGGGCGACGGCGGCGAAGCCCATGGACCGGAACAGCCGGCCCAGGGCCGCCGTGTCGGGCGCGGTGTATTCGACGAACTCGAACCCGTCCGTGCCCATCGGATTGATCGTCGTGATCTCGGCCATGGCTTGGGTTCCCTTCCCGGTATCGCTTGACCGCGATGCCGTGTTTCCGGGATTATAGTTTCAAATGAAACCAATTTCCACCCGGGCCGCGCACGCGCGGGGCGGCGCGTCCGGGGAATTGCCCCGGGAACGGCTCGCGCTCGAGCGTTTCCTGCCCTACCGCCTGTCGATCCTGGCCAACACGGTGAGCTCGGGCCTGGCGCGCGTCTATGCGCGGCGCTTCCAGCTGAGCATCCCGGAATGGCGCGTGATGGCGGTGCTCGGCGGATTCGGGCCGCAATCGGCCAACGAGATCTGCGGGCGCACGGCGATGGACAAGGTCAGGGTCAGCCGCGCCGTCGCCCGGCTGCTGCGCGCCGGCCGGATCAAGCGCCGGTCGGACGCGAAGGACCGCCGGCGGGCGAGCCTGGCGCTGACGGCCAAGGGCATCGCCGTGCACGACCGGATCGTGCCGCTGGCGCGCGCGACCGAGGCGCGGCTGATCGCCGTGCTGTCGGCCGAGGAACGCGCCGTGTTCGACCGCCTGGTCGCCACGCTGCAGGCCGAGGCGCATGCGCTGCTGGCGGAGGACCGGCCCGACCCGCGCGGCTAAGCCTTTGATTCCACTGAACCGGTTGCAGCGCAGCGAGCCCATGCTATAAGGCGTTCCGCCGGTGGCGCAGCCAGGGACTATCCGCGCCGGCATCCCCGATGCTTCGAGCCCGAGGACAACGACGCGTGGCCCCTGCCAGCCCAACTTCCGGTCGCGACCCGACCAAGGCCAAATCGATCCTGATCCTGAACGGGCCCAACCTCAACATGCTCGGCGTGCGCGAGCCGACGATCTACGGCAAAGAAACCTTGCAGGACCTGATGACGATGGCGGCACGGCGCGCCACCGAGCTCGGCTTCTTGACCGATGCGCGCCAGTCGAACCACGAGGGCGACCTGATCACCTGGATCCATCAGGCGCGCGGCGAGCACCACGGCATCATCATCAATCCCGCGGGCTACACGCATACGTCGATCGCCATCCTGGACGCGTTGCAGGTGAGCGAGCTGCCGGTGATCGAGATACACCTGTCGAACATCCACAAGCGCGAGGAGTTCCGCCACCACTCCTATGTCTCCAAGGTGGCGCGCGGCGTGATCTGCGGCTTCGGCGGCTACGGCTATGTCATGGCGGTCGATGCGATGGCGCGCTTCCTGAAGGAATGACGGGCCGATGCCCAACAAGCTGGACGTCGATCCGAACCTGATCCGCCGCCTGGCGGCGCTGCTGCAGGAGACGGGCTTGGCCGAGCTCGAGGTGGCGCTGGGCGACCAGCGCGTGCGCGTGCGACGGCCCGAGGCCCAGAACGGCGTCGTGGTCGCGGGCACCGCCCCGGCCGCCGCGGGCGCGGGCGGCGCGCCGCCGGCGGCATCCGTGCCGGCCGGCGCCGTCACCTCGCCCATGGTCGGCACCGTCTATATCGCGCCCGAGCCCGGCGCGGCGCCGTTCGTGTCGGTCGGCGACAAGGTGCAGGCCGGGCAGACGCTGATGATCGTCGAGGCGATGAAGGTGATGAACCCGATCCCCGCCCCGCGCGCCGGCACGGTGACGCGCATCCTGGTGCGCGACCGCCAGCCGGTCGAGTTCGGCGAGCCGCTGCTGATCCTCGATTGAGCACGCAACCAGGCGCCGCGGCATGTTCGAGAAGGTGCTGATCGCCAACCGCGGAGAGATCGCGCTGCGCATCCTGCGCGCCTGCCGCGAGATGGGCATCCAGACCGTCGCGGTGCACTCGACCGCCGACGCCGACGCCATGCATGTGCGGCTGGCGGACGAAAGCGTGTGCATCGGCCCGCCGCCGGCGGCCGACTCCTATCTGAACATCACGGCGATCCTGTCGGCGGCCGCCATCACCGGCGCCGACGCGATCCATCCCGGCGTCGGCTTCCTGGCCGAGAACGCGCGGTTCGCCGAGCAGGCGGCCGAGAACGGCATCGTCTTCATCGGCCCGACGCCCGACCACATCCGCCTGATGGGCGACAAGATCGCGGCCAAGAAGGCCGCGCGCGAGCTGGGGCTGCCGCTGGTGCCGGGCGGCGACGGGCCGGTCAGGGACGCGGCCGAGGCCGTGGCGCAGGCCGCCGCCATCGGCTTCCCCCTGCTGGTCAAGGCCGCGGCCGGTGGCGGCGGGCGCGGCATGAAGATCGCACGCAGCGACGGCGAGCTGCCGCAGGCCGTGCGCCTGGCGCAGGGCGAGGCGCTGGCGAGCTTCGGCGACCCGACCGTCTACCTGGAACGCTTCCTCGGCCATCCGCGTCATATCGAGCTGCAGATCCTGGGCGACGGGCACGGCAACGTGGTGCATTTCGGCGAGCGCGACTGCACGCCGCAGCGGCGCCACCAGAAGGTGGTGGAGGAGGCGCCGTCGCCGGCGCTCAACGCCGCCGAGCGCGCAGCGCTGGGCGCGCTCGGCGTCGGCGCGATGAACGCGCTCGGCTACCGCTCGCTCGGCACGCTCGAGTTCCTCTACCAGGACGGCAAGTTCTACTTCATCGAGATGAACACGCGCCTGCAGGTCGAGCATCCGGTGACCGAGATGATCACCGGAGTCGACCTGGTGCGCGAGCAGATCCGCGTCGCGGCCGGGGCGCCGCTCGGCTACGGCCAGGCGGACATCCCGTTCTCGGGCCATGCCATCGAGTGCCGCATCAACGCCGAGCACCCGCGCGACTTCACCCCGGCGCCGGGCCGCGTCAACGAGTACCACGCGCCGGGGGGCCTCGGCGTGCGCGTCGAATCGGGCCTCTATTCCGGCTACCGCGTGCCGCCCTATTATGACAGCCTGATCGCCAAGCTGGTGGTGCACGGGCGCTCGCGCAACGAGTGCCTGATGCGGCTCAGGCGCGCCCTGTCGGAATATGTGATCGAAGGGATCGACACGACCATTCCGCTCCATCGCGATATCATCGCCGCGCCGGCCTTCATCGACGGCAACATCGACATCCATTGGCTCGAGCGCTTCGTCGCCGGAGGTGGGTGATCGCCGCGACCAAGAGCATCGATCGGATCACGCCGGAGATCCTGCTGCGCGCCTATGCCGTCGGGCTGTTCCCGATGGCCGAGAGCCGCGACGACACGACGTTGTTCTGGGTCGACCCGCACGCACGCGGCGTGCTGCCGCTCGACCGCTTCCACCTGCCCAAGCGCCTGAAGCGCCTGCTGCGCCAGGGCCGCTTCGAGCCGCGCTGCGACACCGCCTTCGCCGACGTGCTCGACGGCTGCGCCGAGCCGACCGAGCGGCGGCCCGACACCTGGATCAACAGCGAGATCCGCGACCTGTACCTGGCGCTGTTCAACATGGGGCACGCGCACAGCATCGAGTGCTGGCGCGAAGGCCGGCTGGCGGGCGGCCTCTACGGCGTGGCGCTGGGCGGCGCCTTCTTCGGCGAGAGCATGTTCAGCCGCGAGCCCGACGCCAGCAAGATCGCGCTCGCGCACCTGGTCGCGCGGCTCAGGCGCGGCGGCTTCACCCTGCTCGACACCCAGTTCGTGACGGACCACCTGAAGCGCTTCGGCGCCATCGAGGTGCCGCGCGCCGAGTACCGCGCCATGCTGTCGCAGGCGCTGTCGGTCCTGGCGCAGTTCCCGCGCGAGCTCGACGGCAAGGTCGAGGACTGGCTGCCGGCGGACGATGGCGGGGCGGAAGGGTAGCGGGACGAGCGCCTTTCAACCGTTCAAGCCGCCGTCCAATCTTCCATTCTCAGCCCCGGCACGCGCAAGAGCTCCCGCATATTCGCTGTCACCAGCAGCGCGCCCCGCCGGCGTGCCTGGGCGGCGATCAAGATGTCATACGGGCCGATCGGCGCGCCGACTCGCTCGAGTTCCGCGCGGATCTCGCTGGCCTCCTGGGCATCCTCCGGCTCGAAGGGCCAGAGCGCGATGTCCAGCGTCAGGAACGCAGCCAGTATCGCGGCATTCTCGCGAGGCCTGGCGCTTTTCCTGATCCCGTAGCGCAGCTCGGACAAGACGACCGTCGGCATGCCGATCGGGACGCCATCGGCGAGGGCCGTCTCCAGTTTCCGCTGAACTTCGGGTCTGCGCCGATTGATGGCGGCAATAGCGGTATTCGTGTCGAGGCAGATCATCGACCGAACGACACGTCGTCGGGCGCCGGCATCGGCGGCTGCTCGGGCCGGCCGTCGGGCAGGAAATCGTCGCCGCCCAATCGCCTGATCTCGGCGAATACCGCCTTTATGTCTTCTGCGCTGCGTTGCATCGGCTCCAACAAGACGCCGCGCCCGAGCCTGCGCACGCGTACTTCCTTGCCCGGCAGGCGAAATTCCTTCGGCAGCCGAACGGCTTGGCTACCGCCATGCTTGAACAGCTTGGCTGTTTCGAATTCGCTCATGGGGAAATTCCACGTCGCCGACGATGTGGATACACATAGTAGATACACGTATTGCCGACAAGTGCTGCCCGGCGAGCCTACGCGCGGGTCCACTTTCGCGGCGTCGGGGATGGCTCTATCGAGCCACTTGCATGCCTCGGCGAGGCGGCGGGGCGCGTCAGTCCCCTACTTCTTCCGCGCCTGCGCGATGAGCTTCTCGAGGTTGTCGGTATCGATCGCGCCGGGGACGAGCTGGTCGCCGATGATGAAGGCGGGGGTGCCGCGGATGTTGAGCTCCTCGGCGAGGTCGGTGTTCTTCTCGAGGATGCGGCTGATCTCGGGCGAGGCCATGTCCTTCTTCAGCTTCTCGACGTCGAGGCCGACGCCGGCGGCGATGCGCATGGTGACGGCGTCGGTCAGGCGCTCCTTCACGTTCATCAGCGCGATGTGGAACTCGAGATACTTGCCCTGGCGCTGCGCGGCGAGCGCGGCGCGCGAGGCGAACACCGACTCGGGCCCGAGGATCGGCAGCTCCTTGAACACGACCTTGACCTTGCCGTCCTTCTTCGCGGTCTGGATCACGCGCTCGGCCACCGACTTGCAGTAGGGGCAGCGGTAGTCGAAGAACTCGACCACCGCCACGTCGCCGTCGGGATTGCCGGCCACCGGCGCGGTCGGGTCCTTGACGATCTCGTCGCGCTTTTCCTTGACCGCCTTCAGGGCCTTGGTCTGCGCCTCGGCCTCCTCCTGGCGGCGCAGGTCCTGCAGCGCGTCGAGGATCAGGCGCGGCTGCTCCTTGATGATGCGCCGGACGATGTCCTCGACCTGCTTCTGCTGGTCGGGCGTGAGCGTGCCTTGCGCGAAGGCGCCGGGCGCCGCGAGCGCCAGCGCCGCGGCCAAGCCCAGCGCGCCCAGGACGTGACGAATGCGCATCGGGGAGATTCCTTTCGAGCTTGTCGTCAGTTGTTGTTGCGCTTGGCCATTTCCTGGCGCGCCTGCTGCTGCAGGTCCTGCACGCGCAGGTAGGGCGGCGAGCCGACCGCCAGCAGGCGCTCCGCACGCTGCGCCTGGCCCAGCGCCACGCGGTAGTCGCCGCGCAGAAGCGCCTCCTCGGCCAGCGCCAGGGCGGCCATGCCGATGTTGCCGGTGCGGCCCTGGGCGATGGCGAGCTGGCGCCAGGCCATGGGGTTCTCGTTCTCCTGGCGCAGCGCCTCGTTGAGATGGGCGATGGCGCTCTTGTCCAGCTCGGGCCGGTTGAGCTCGATCTGCGCGCGCGCGAGGTCGATGCGGATCAGGCCCGACTTGGGCAGGAGCTGCACCGCCTTCTCGTAGGCCGGCAGCGCCTCGGCCGCGCGCCCGTTCTCGAACAGCGTCTGTCCCTTGAGCTCCCAGAAGAACGGGTCGTCGGGCTGCTCGCGGATCAGGCCGTCGATCGTCGCCAGCGCCTTGGGCAGGTCGGGCTTGCGATAGAGCGCGACGGCGCGGGCATAGCGCGCCTCGACCGAGCGGTCGTCCTCCTTGTAGACGGTCAGCGTGCGCTGGGTCGGCTCGATGAAGCCGAACAGCTTGGCGCGCATGCGCTTGTGCATGACCACCCATTCCGGCGGCAGCGGCGCGTCGGAGTAGCGCGAGCTCGCGACCCAGTTCTTCACGAACTCCATGCGCTCCTTGGTGAGCGGGTGGGTGCGCACGTAGGGATCCTGGCGCGAGGTGACCATCAGCTCCTGGCCCGACAGGATCTGGAAGAACTCGTACAGGCCCTTCGAGGAGATGCCGTTCTGCTCCATGAAGTTGACGCCCGCCTGGTCGGCCGAGGCTTCCTGCGTGCGCGTGTAGCTGAGCAGGTTGCGCTCGGCCGCGGTCATGCCCGCGCCGACGCCGGCGACCGCCACGTCCGGCCGGCCCGCCGCGACGCCGGCGGCGATGCCGGCGAGCAGCGACAGGATCGCCGTGGCGGTCGCGCCCTTCAGCGCGTCCTGCAGGCGCGCGAGATGCCCGCCGGCGATGTGGCCGGTCTCGTGCGCGATCACGCCGATCACCTGCCCGGCGTGGTCGGCGCGCAGCAACAGGCCGGTGTTGAGGAACAGGTTCTGGCCGCCGGCGACGAAGGCGTTGATGCGCCTGTCGTTGACCAGGATGATGCGCACGTCGTCGGGAACCAGGCCCGCGGCCTCGAACAGTGGCGTGGCCCAGACCCGGATGGTATTTTCGATCTCCGCGTCGCGGATGAGCGCGATGGCATGCGCCGGCGCGGGCGCGACGGCGCTCGCCAGCGCGCCGGTCAACGACATCGCCAGTGCCACGGACCTCATGCTTCGCCGCAACGATCGTTCCTCGCCGTTCCGCCGCCGCCATCCGATCCGCGCCCGCGGCGAATCGTCCATCGTCGCATCGCCCGAGATTATAGGGTCGCTGCCGGTCACAGGCGACTCACGATTGGCTTAACGCGCATGGCGCCGAAGACGTCCTCCCTCAAAGTGTCCAAGCGGGGCGCCGTGCCGCCGTTCATCGTCATGGACGTGCTGCGCGCCGCCAACGAGCGCGCCGCCGCCGGCCATGCGGTCTACCACCTCGAGGTCGGCCAGCCCTCGACCCCCGCGCCGCGCGGCGTGATCGAGGCCGCGCGGCGCGCGCTGGATCTGGACAAGCTCGGCTACACCGAGGCGCTCGGCATCCCGGCGCTGCGCCGGCGCATCGCCGGGCACTACCGCGAATGGTACGGCGCGGACCTGGACCCCGAGCGCGTGGTCGTAACGCCAGGCTCCTCCGGCGCGTTCCTGCTCGCCTTCCTTTCGGCCTTCGACGCGGGCGATCGCGTCGCGCTGGCGGCGCCTGGCTACCCCGCCTATCGCAACATCCTCGCCGCGCTCGGCATCGAGCCGGTGCTGCTGCCGGTCGGCGCCAACACGCGCTTCCAGCCGACCGCCGAGCTGATCGCGGGCCTGCCCGGCCGCATCGACGGGCTGATCGTCGCCAGCCCCTCGAACCCGACCGGCACGATGCTCGACCGCGCCACGCTGGCGTCGCTGGCCGAGCACTGCCGGCGCCGCGGCATCCGCTTCGTGTCCGACGAGATCTATCACGGCATCGTCTACGGCGACGCGGCGACCAGCGCGCTCGAGGTCGCCGGCGACGCGATCGTGGTCAACAGCTTCTCCAAGTACTTCTCCATGACCGGCTGGCGGCTGGGCTGGCTCGTGCTGCCGCCCGACCTGGTGCGGCCGGTCGAATGCCTGGCGCAGAACCTGTTCATCTCGCCGCCCAGCCTGTCGCAGCACGCCGCCGTCGCCGCCTTCGACTGCCACGGCGAGCTCCGCCGCAACGTCGAGCGCTACGCCCAGAACCGTGCGCTCCTGCTCGACCGCCTGCCGCGCGCGGGGTTCCAGCGCATCGCGCCGTCGGACGGCGCCTTCTACCTCTACGCCGTGGTCGACCATCTGACCTCCGACAGCCACGATTTCTGCCGCCGCATGCTTGCCGAGACCGGTGTCGCCGCCACGCCCGGCACCGATTTCGATCCCAAGCGCGGCCACCGCTTCGTGCGCTTCTCCTTCGCCGGCGCGACCGCGGACATGGCGGAAGCGGCCGAGCGGCTGGAGCGGTGGCTGGCTGCGGCGAGCGGCCCCGGTCGCTAGTCGCGCCTCCCTCGCGGAAGGGCGGACCGCAAAAGCAGCGAAAGCCGCAAGCTGCCGTACCGGATGCGCGTCAACCCTGCGTCAGGCGCTGCCACCAGCCGCGGCGCGAGGCCGGCTTCGGCGTCGTCTCGTCGACCACGATGACGTTGGCCGGCGCGCTCGATGCCGGCGCGGGCCGTGCCGGCGCCGCGCTGGGCGCGGACGGCGGCTCGACGACCGAGACCGGCGCAGCGGGTGCCGTCGGCGCGGCGGGGACGACCGGCTCGACCGGTGGCGGCTCGGCTTCCGCGGTGCGCGCATGCGGCCAGACCTCGGCTTGCTCGCGCTGCGGCGGCGCCTCGGTGACCTGGACCTCGTCCGCGGGATCGCGCGGCCATGCCGGCGCATCGTCGTGCAGGGGCGCGGACGGTTCCTCGGCACGCGGCGGCCCGGCGCCCATCTCCTCGACGCCGGCCTCCTCCCCGCGCGACTCGCCGTCCATGGCGCCCTCGGCCGCGCCCTCGAGCGGCAGTTCGCCTCCCTCGCGCCGGCCGCGCCGGCGGCCGCCGCGACGGCCGCGCCGGCGCCGGCGACGCTCGCCGCCCTCGGCACCCGACTCGCCCGGCTCACGCGCTTCGGCGGCTTCGGCCGGCGGCGCTTCCTCCGCGCC
>JAKLKW010000040.1 GCA_023150455.1 Alphaproteobacteria bacterium
CGCCGCGGCCGCGATCGCCGCAGCCGCGGCAAGCGCGGCGGCGGCCGGCCCGTTGGCCTGCCGCTTCGACGTGGCCGCGACGACGCCGGCGCGGCTGGCGCTCGACGTGGCGGTCGATTGCACGGGGACGAAGGTCACGCGGCTGCGCATGCTGGAAGGCGCTGTCGCGCGGCACGTCCCGGCGATCGAGGACGCGGAAGGCCGCGCGCTCCAGCGCGACGGCGACGCCTGGAAGCTGCCCGAGGACGGCCCGCCGAGGGCGCGCTACCGCCTGGAGCTGGCGGCCATGGGCGAGGCGCAGCGCAGCCACAGCTCGGCCATGACCGTCGGCGGCTCGGTGCTGGCGGAGCTGTCGGCCTGGCTCATGCTGCCGGCACCCTTGCCCGAGGACGCGCGGCTTGTCCTCTCGGTGCGCACCGCACCCGGCATCGGGTTCGCGAGTGCGCTCGAGGAGCGTGCGGGCATGCTGGAGCTGCCGGCCCGCGCGCTGCGCGCGGGCGGCTACACGGTCTTCGGCCGCTTCCGCGAATGGGTTCTCGCGCCGCCGGCTCCCGGCAGACTCGCCGACGCCGCGCCCGGCGGCGCGCCGGCGCGGCTCCATCTCGTGATGCTCGACGACAGGCTCGACCTGGCGGCCGACCGGCTGGTCGCCTGGGTCGACGATACGGTCGGCGCCATCACGCGGTTCTGGCACGGATTCCCGGTGGACCGCCTGCTGCTGGTGCTGGTGCCGCAGCCCGGGCGTGCCGGCGTGCCCTACGGGCGCGTGATCGCCGGCGGCGGCGCCACGATGATGATCCAGGTCGGCGAGCACGCGACCGAGGCGGCGCTGTTCGAGGACTGGGTGCTCATTCACGAATTCGTGCACCTGGGCTCGCCCTTCGTGGCGCGCGAGGCCTGGATGACCGAGGGCCTGGCGACGTATTTCGAGCCGATCATCCGCTACCGCGCCGGACGGCGCAGCGCCGAGTCGCTGTGGGCCGAATTCGCGCGCGACATGCCGCGCGGCCGGCCGGCGATCGAGACCGACGGCCTCGCCTACAGCCGCCGCGGCATGTACTGGGGCGGCGCCATTCTCATGCTGATGGCCGACATCGAGATGCGCGAGCGCAGCCAGGGGCGCCGCGGCCTGGAAGACTGCCTGCGCGCCATTCTCGAGGACGGCGGCAATGCCACAAGGATCGTCAAGGCCGACTGGATGATCGACGCCTGCGACCGCGCCGACGCCGGCGACACGATGCGGCGCCTGGCGCGCCGCTATGCCTGGGCGAAGGCCCCGGTCGACCTGGACGAGATCTGGCGCCGCCTCGGCGTCGTTGTCGAGAACGGGGCCGTGCGGCTCGACGACGGCGCCCCCTTGGCCTGGCTGCGCCGGGCGATCGAATCCGGCCGGCCGGCACCCGGGTGAAAGCGCTGTCAGCGGCCGGTGCCGCATTGCAGCAACCGCCTTGATCCACTAGACTTGTCTATATTATTCCTTCATCGTCCTTCGGTATCGAGGCCAAGGGGTTGAGCCGGAGGCGCGCGCGCAGCGCTGGGTCCGGCTGCGCTTTCGGAGGCTTCTCTCAGCATGAAGACGGTCAGCCAATTGGCCATCATTGCCGTGCTCGGCGCGGTCGGCGCCGGCGCCTGGTACTACAAGGACCATTGGCTGAGCGGCACGTCGGCCAACACCCAGCCCGCCGCACCCGCCCCGGCCGTGCTGGTCGAGGTCACGCCGGCGCGCAGCGGCACCGTGACCGAGCGCTTCGAGGCGGTGGCGACCGCGCTGGCGAACGAGTCGGTGACGATCACGTCCAAGGTCGCCGGCATCGTCGAGCGCATCAACATCGCCGAGGGCCAGCGGGTCAAGGCCGGCGACGTGCTGGTCCAGCTCGACGACAAGGAGACGGCGGCCGAGCTCGAGGCGCAGCGCGCGCTGACGACCGCGGCGAAGCTCGCCTACGACCGCGCCCTCAAGCTGCAGGAGAACCAGAACGTCGCGCAGGCCCGCGTCGAGGAGCTCTTGTCGACCTGGAAGAACGGCGAGGCGCGCATCCGCATCATCCAGGCCAGGCTCGCGGACCTGAAGATCACCGCGCCCTTCGCCGGCAAGGTGGGCCTCAGGCGCGTCAGCGTCGGCGCGCTGATCCAGCCCGGGACGGTGATCACCACGCTCGACGACGTCGACACGATCCGCCTGAAGTTCTCGGTGCCGGAGACGATCCTCGCCCATGTCAAGGTCGGGCTCGAGGTCGAGGCGACCTCGAACTCCTATCCCGGCCGCGTCTTCAAGGGCAAGGTCAGCTCGATCGACTCGCGCGTCGACCAGATCACCCGCGCCGCCGAGATCCGCGCCGACATCCCGAACCCCGAGGACGTGCTGAAGCCGGGCATGTTCATGTCGTATCGCCTGGCGCTGGCGCGACGCGAGAACGCGGTGCTGGTGCCCGAGGAGTCGCTGCTCGCCGAAGGCACGCGGCAGTTCGTGTTCGTGATCACGGACGGCCGCGCCGCCAAGCGCGAGGTGAAGATCGGCGACCGCGGCGCCGGCGAGGTCGAGATCGTCTCGGGCCTGAAGCCCGGCGAAAACGTCGTCGTCGCCGGCATCCAGAAGGTCCGCAACGGCAGCGCCGTCAGGATCGCCGAGCCGAGCAAGCCGCCGCAGGGCTGAGCGGCGCCTCCGGCAGCGAATTCACGCTAGGGGACTTCAGATGGTCCTGTCCGACGTCTCGATCAAGCGGCCCGTCTTCGCGACCGTGATCAGCCTGATCCTGGTGATCTTCGGGCTGTTCGCGTTCCGCAACCTGTCGGTACGCGAATACCCCGCGATCGATCCGCCGGTGCTGTCGATCACGACGCAGTACAAGGGCGCCAGCAACCAGATCATCGAGAGCCAGATCACCCAGCTGATCGAGGACCAGATCGCCGGCATCGAGGGCGTGCGCTCGATCACCTCGGTCAGCCGCGAGGGCTCGTCCAGCATCTCGGTCGAGTTCCGGCTCGAGCGCGACATCGACGGCGCGGCCAACGACGTGCGCGACAAGGTCGCGCGCATCCTGTCGCGCCTGCCCGACGAGGCCGAGCAGCCGGTGATCGCCAAGGTCGAGGCCGACGCGCGCCCGATCATCTGGTTCTCGCTGATCAGCGACAAGCTGAGCGCGATGGAGCTGACCGACTACGCCGACCGCTACCTGGTCGACCGGCTGTCGACGGTGCCGGGCGTGGCCAGCGTGCGCATCGGCGGCGAGCGGCGCTACGCCATGCGCATCTGGCTCGACAAGCGCGCCATGGCCGCGCGCGAGGTGACGGCGCTGGACATCGAGACGGCGCTGAAGCAGCAGAATGTCGAGCTGCCGTCCGGCCGCATCGAATCGCGCCAGCGCGAGTTCACCGTGCTGGCCGACACCGGCCTCAAGACGCCCGAGCAGTTCGCGCACCTGGTGCTGGCGACGCGCGACGGCTACCAGCTGCGCCTGGGCGAGGTGGCGAAGGTCGAGAAGGCCGCGCTCGACACCCGCGGCGAGTACCGCAGCACCGGCAAGATCGCGGTCGGTGTCGGCGTGGTCAAGCAGTCGACCGCCAACACGCTGGAGGTGGCCGATCTGGCGAAGCAGGAGATCGAGCGCCTGAAGGCGGCGCTGCCGCCCGAGATCGAGATCATCCTGTCCTATGACAGCTCGCTGTTCATCGCACAGTCGATCTACGAGGTCGAGCACGCGCTGCTGATCGCGCTCGGGCTCGTGGTCTGCGTGGTGTTCTTCTTCCTGCGCAACCTGCGCGCGACGCTGATCCCCGCGGTCGCGATCCCGGTGTCGCTGATCGCGGCCTGCTCGGTGCTGGCGGCGCTCGGCTACTCGGTCAACGTGCTCACGCTGCTCGCCGCGGTGCTGGCGATCGGGCTGGTGGTCGACGACGCCATCGTCGTGCTCGAGAACATCCATCGCCATATCGAGATGGGCAAGCCGCCGCTGCTCGCCGCCGTGCACGGCGCGCGCGAGATCGGCTTCGCCGTGGTCTCGACCACGCTGGTGCTGATCGCGGTGTTCGTGCCGCTGTCGTTCTTGAGCGGCAACACCGGGCGCCTGTTCCGCGAGTTCGGCATCTCGGTGGCGGCGGCCGTGGCCTTCTCTGGCATCGTGGCTCTGTCGCTCAGCCCGATGCTCTGCTCGAAGCTGTTGACCGGCCACGACGACTCCGGCCTGCTGCATCGCCTGACCGAGCCGCTGTTCGTCGGCATCAACCGCGTCTACGCCTTCCTTCTCCGCGGCGCGCTGGCCGCACCCCTGGTGATGGCGGCGCTGACGGTCGTGATCCTGGCGACGGCGGTCGTCCTCTATCAGAAGCTGCCGAAGGAGTTCGCGCCGACCGAGGATCGCGGCACCATCTACATCTCGGTCACCGCGCCCGAGGGCGCCAGCTTCGACTACACCAAGCGCCACGCGTCTATGGTCGAAGAGATCGTGAAGCCCTATGTCGACAACGGCACGGCGATCCGCGTCATCTCCTTCGTCGCGCCGAGCTTCGGCCGGCCCGGCGACGTGAAGATCGCCAACATGTTCCTGCGGCTCGCCGACTGGAGCGAGCGCACCGATCCCAAGCGCAGCCAGAAGGCGGTCGTCGAGGAGCTCAGGCCGAAGCTCTCGCAGATTCCCGGCGTCCGCATCTTCGTCGTCTCGCCGCCCAGCCTCGGCCAGCCCTTCACGCAGCAGCCGATCCAGGTCGTGGTCGGCGGATCGACCTACGAGGAGCTCGGCGAGTGGCGCGACATCATGCTCGACCGCCTGCGCGCCCATCCGAAGCTGCTCAACATCACCACCAACTACGAGGACACCAAGCCCCAGCTGCGCGTGCACATAAGGCGCAACCGCGCCTCGGACCTCGGCGTCTCGGTCGAGGAGATCGGCCGCACCCTCGAAACCATGCTGGGCAGCCGCCAGGTGACGCGCTTCATCGACCGCGGCAAGGAATACGACGTCATCCTGCAGCTCAACCCCGAAGACCGCATGAAGCCGGACGACCTGAGCAACATATTCCTGCGGTCGCTGACGACGAAGTCGCTGATCCCGCTGTCGAACCTGGTGACCGTGAGCGAGCGCGGCGGGCCTTCGGATCTCAACCGCGTCGACCGGTTGCGCTCCTTCACGCTGCAGGGCTCGCCCGCGCCGGGCGTCACGCTGGGCGAGGCGCTCGACATCGTCGAGACGACCGCGGCCGAGAGCCTGCCGCTGCACGCGCGCCTCAGCTTCTCCGGCCAGTCGCGCGAGTTCAAGGAATCCAGCGCCTCGCTGCTGCTGATGTTCGGCCTCGCGGTCCTGGTCGTCTACCTGGTGCTGGCGGCGCAGTTCGAGAGCTTCATCCACCCGTTCGTGATCATGCTGGCGGTGCCGCTCGCGGTCACCGGCGCGCTCGGCGCGATCTGGCTGTCCGGCCTCACCGTCAACATCTATTCGCAGATCGGCATGGTGATGCTGGTCGGCATCGTCGCCAAGAACGGCATCCTGATCGTCGAGTTCGCCAACCAGCTGCGCGACCGGGGCAAGCGCATCATCGACGCGGTCAGCGAAGCGGCGCAGACCCGGCTGCGGCCGATCCTGATGACCAGCATCTCGACCGCGATCGGCGCCTTGCCGCTTGCGATGGGATCGGGCGCCGGCTTCGAGAGCCGCCAGGCCATCGCCATCGTCATCATCGGCGGTGTCTGCTTCGCGACGCTGCTGACCCTGTTCATCATCCCGGCCATCTACCTGTTGCTGGCCGGCTGGACCAAGCCCGCAGGACACGTGGCCAGCGAGATTCGCCGCATGGAAGGCGAGCGCGGCCGCAGCGAGCCCGTGCCCGCCGAATGACGCCGCGTCTTGTCGCCGGGCGCGCCATGGCGGCGGCCGCGCTGCTGCTTGTGGCCGGCTGCGCCAATGGCGGCAATCCCCTGCTCGGCCTGTTCGGTCCCGCGCGCGACGCGGCGCCGCGCGGCGAGGCGGCGGCGCTGCTGGCGCTGATCCCGCCGAGCGACGGCTCGGCCGACGGCAACGGCGGCGCGCCGGCGCCCGAGACCGCGGCCGCCCCGGTGGAGCCCGTGACCCAGATCGCCTCGCTGCCCGCGCCCGGCGGCCTGCCGTCGCCCAAGCCGGCGGCCGCGCGCGCGCCCTCCTGCGCCGTGCCGAAGCCCGGCGCGCGCGCCTCGGGCACGGTCATGAGCGACGGCCATGCCTTCGCCATCGAATGCTTCCGCGCCAGGACCGACGCGCCGGCGCCGGCCGTGCTGATCCTGCACGGGGCGAAGGGGATCGGCCGCAACACGGTCTACGAGCGCCTCGCCGAGCAACTGGTCGAGCGCGGCTACAACGCCTTCATCCTGGAGTACCTCAGGCCCATCGAGCGGCCGCCGGCGGCGAAGCCGGGCCAGCCGCAGGTGATCCGGGGCCAGAACCAGAAGGAAGCGGCCCGGTCCGAGAAGGCGAAGATCGTGGCCGCGCGGCTCAAGACGCCGCCCAGGCGCCGCCTGATGGACAACGAGGCCCAGGCGCGCGCGATCGAGGACGCGATCACCGCGGTCCAGGCCCTGCCTTATGTCGACCACGGCGGCATCGGCCTGTTCGGCCTGTCGCTCGGCGGCTTCCACGCGCTCGCGATCGCCGCGCACGACCCGCGCGTCAAGGCCGTGGTCAACATGTTCGGCGCCATGCCGCGCCAGTCGGCGCCGGGCGTCTACCGCATGCCGCCGACGCTGATCCTGCACGGCGACCGCGACAACATCGTGCCCGTCCGGCGCGCGCACGAGCTCGCCCGGCTGCTCAAGGAGATCGGCGCGACCTACGAGCTCAAGGTCTACAAGGGACAGGGCCACACGTTCCGCGACGCGGCCGACCGCGACAGCCTGGAGCGCTCGACCGAGTTCCTGTTCCGCTGGCTCGGCGGCAAGCCGGGCTTCGACGACCGCGCCGGCTGATCCTGCCCCGCGTGCAGGCCTTGGCCACGACCCAGCGCCCGGCGCTCCGGGCGGACGAGACGTTGCGCGGCATCCTCCTGATGCTGGGCGCCATGGCCGTGTTCTCAGCCATGGACGCCACGTCCAAGTTCCTGACCGCGGACTACAACCCGCTGATGGTGGCGTGGGGCCGCTACCTGATGCAGTCCGTCCTGCTGCTGCCGCTGATCCTGTGGGCGGGCGCGAAGCGCGCACTGCGCAGCATCGCGCCGGCGCAGCAGACCTGGCGGGGCGTGTGCCTGTACGCCTCGTCGATCTGCTTCATCGGCGGCCTGTCGCAGCTGCCGCTGGCGGAAGCCTCGGCGCTCGGTTTCGTCTCGCCGATGTTCACCACGGCGCTCTCGATCCCGTTCCTCGGCGAGAAGGTCGGGATCAGGCGCTGGCTCGCGATCGCCGTCGGCTTCGCGGGCGTGCTGATCGTCATCCGCCCGGGCACCGCCGCGTTCAACGCGGCGGCGCTGCTGCCGATCCTGTCGGCGTCGTTCTGGGCGGTGGCCCTGATCATCACGCGCCGCATGAGCCATCGCGGCGATCCGCCGCTGACGACGCTCGTCTACGCCAGCTATGTCGGGGTGATGATCGGCCTGCCGACGCTGCCCTGGGCCTTCACCATGCCGAACGCCGAGGGCTGGCTGATCATCACGGCGATGGGTGCGATGAGCATCGCCGGCCACTATCTGCTGGTGCACGCCTTCCAGCGCGGCACCGCCTCGATCCTGGCGCCGTTCTCCTACAGCCAGATGGTGTGGGCGGTGATCCTCGGCTATGTCGTGTTCGGCGCGCTGCCCGACTTGTGGACCTGGATCGGCGCCGCCGTGATCATCCTGAGCGGGGTCTATGTCTGGCACCGCGAGCGCGTGCGGCGCGGATTGGCGGGGGCGTAGCACCAAAAGTCAGGCGGCGCGACCCTGCCTGGGTGGCGCCGCCTTCCACACCGTCCGGTGCGGTTCCGCTGGGGTGCCGCCTGCCTGGCCTGATCCCATCCTGGGACGCCCGTCCTGGGCCTGCACCCTCTGGATGCCGCTGAAGGCCTACCTGGCCTCGGACCGGCTGGAGCCTGCCTGCTCCGTCGCCGGCCCGGCGGCGTCATGCCTTCGATGGACCCGCATCGTTGCTGCCTGCAATCTGCAGGTCCTTTCCGGCATATCGACGATGGCCTCATGCCGTCGTCGATGGCCGGCATTATGACCCCGGCTCATGAACAAGCACTGAACCGCAGCTAAACGCCGGATGAACGGAATATGGGGATTTGATCGGCTTTTTATAGGGTTACGATGCGGCGCCGAGCGCGGCGGCGGGCTCGACCAGACCGATCACGCGCCGGCAGAGCGCATCGGCCTCGGCGCGGTCGAGCGCGTGCAGCGGAGGGCGCGTGTCGCGCCAGGCCGGATCGCGCTTCCGCGCGGCCGCCACCGCCTTGACCGCCGGGACGAAGGGACAGGACGCCACGGCGGCGATCAGCGCCTCGATGCGCTTGAGATGCACTGCCGCCGCCGCCGGATCGCGCGCGTCGGCAAGCGCACGCACCAGGGCGGGCGCGATGTTCGCCAGGCCGCAGATCGTTCCCGTCGCGCCCGCCGCCAGCGCCTGCGGCACGTGGTGCTCGGCGCCGGTCAGTATCTCGAGATCGCGAAAGCGCGCCAGAAGGGGCTCGGTGTGCCGCCAGTCCAGCGTGCTGTCCTTGATGCCGACGACAGTGTGCGGAAAATCGCGCCGCAGCCGGTCGATCGTGTCGAAGTCGAGCGCGACCGCGCTGTGCGACGGGATGGCGTAGAGGTAGAGCTTCAGGCGCGGATCGCCCGTGCGCTCGATCGCCTGCGCGAAGCAGCGATAGACACCCTCGCCGTCGACCTGCTTGAAGAAGAACGGCGGCAGCATCAGGGCGCCGGCGCAGCCGGCCTCGGTCGCCGCGCGGTTGAGCTCGGCCGCGTCCGGCAGCGCGGCCGAGCCCGTGCCCAGCAGCACGCGCCGCGCCGGGATGCCGGCGCCGAGCACCGCGTCCAGCGCGCGCCGGCGCTCGGCGACCGTGAAGGACGGACCCTCGCCCGTCGTGCCGAATAGCGCGACGCCGTCGCAGCCGGCGTCGAACAGCCAGCGGCAATGCGCCGCCAGGCGGACGGCGTCGCAGCCTCCGTCGCCGCCAAGCGGCGTCAGCGTCGCCACCCAGACGCCGGAGACATTGCGCGGAGACGTCATCGGACTTCCCTTCGTCGCGGGCACGAGGGCGATACTAGTAGCTCTGCACAGCGGATTTGACGATTTGAAATTCGGGCCTGCGTAGGATCGGCAGAGCTTCCGGCTTGACGAGCAGCTGAATGCTGCGGGCGACGCCTGGCTGGCGGCTGATCAAGCCGGCGCGCTCGAGCGTCAGCACCATCTGGTGGATCGAAGGTGGAGTGACGCGAAAATAGCCTTGCAGGTCTGCCTCGGCCGGTGATCGCCCGTTCAGCTGGATGTAGGCATAGATGAAGGCGAGGTACTGGCCCTGCTTGGGCGTGAAGCTGGGCGCAGGAATGGCGAGACACGGCCCCGGCATCTGATTCATCTGTTGTGCCCCCAACTTTTGGGGAGACATCGATGAATCTACGGTACCGCGTCGAGCTACGCCAAGCGGAACGCGTCGAGCTTACGGCGCTACTGAACGGCGGCAAGCACGCCGCCCGCAAGTTGAAGCGAGCGCAAATCCTGGCAGCCTTGGCCATGAGAAGCTCGGCGGTTTTCTGCAGGGAAACAATGGGGATCACAGGGTTCATCCCGGTTGCCGCGCGGGGAGTCCATAGGGCTCGCCCATGGGAGCGCGCCACGGCGGCGGCGTCAATCACGGCGTTAATGCCACTACGTCCGCCAGCAAGGATCTCCTGCGGATGGACAGGGCGTCGGCGGTCTGCGTGAACTTGATCCGCGATGGTCGCGATAAGGCGATTGCATTGGGCGCGTGCGTCTTGGCGCGGCAGGCTTGAGGCGACCGTCGGCCCTGCCGCGACGGCAATCCGCGACAAGAGCACGCCGACACGATCATGAGCGCACATTCCCCATGGGAGCCCAGCGGCCGACCGACATTGATGCCGGTCGACCGCTTCCCTGCCAGCTATGCCGATGCGCGGGCGCGGTTCGTCGCGGCGGTGCGGGCCCAGGGCAGCGAGGCGATCGCCTACAAGAACGATCGTCGCGGGCCGGCCGGCGAGGAATTGGCCACGGACGTCGCGTGGTTCGGCCCAAGGGATGCGCCGCGCGTGCTGGTGATCGTCTCGGGCACGCACGGAGTCGAGGGCGCCTGCGGCTCGGCGGCGCAGCTCGACTGGTGCCTCGACAGCGGGCCGCAACGGCTGCTGCCGGAAACCGCGGCCTGTCTGGTGCACGCGATCAATCCCCATGGGTTTGCCTGGCTGCGGCGCGTGACCGAAGAGGGTGTCGACCTGAACCGGAACTTCGTCGACTTCGCTGCGCCGCTGCCGGAAAACCCGGAATACGACGCCCTGGCCGACGCCATCGTTCCCAGGTCGCTGGACGGTTCGAGCCTGGAGGCCGCCGAGCGCAGGATCGCCGCGTTTCGGGCCGAGCATGGAGAAGCCGCCTTTCGCAGGGCGCGCACCCGTGGCCAGTACCGCCATCCGACCGGAATGTTCTTCGGCGGTCAGGCGCCAACCTGGGCGCGCCGCACCTTGGAAGCGATCGTCCGCGACTTCAGGCTTGCGGACCGCCGGATCGTGGCGGTCATCGACGTCCACAGCGGCCTGGGCCCCTATGGCTATGGCGAGCCGATCGGCAAGAACCCGCCGGGAACCGAAGGCGCCGCCCTGGCGCGGCGATGGTATGGCCCGTCGCTGACGCAACCAGCCGCCGGCACATCGACGACCACGCTGGTCAGCGGCGGCGCCTCGGACGGATGGTTCCGCGCCGCGGGCGATCGGGTGATATACGTCGCCCCGGAATTCGGCACGCTTGGGCCGGAGTCCGGCCGCATCGCGCTGCGCGCCGACCACTGGCTGCACGCCTGGGGTCGCGTGGATTGGGCCGACGACGAAACCCGTACGATCAAGGCGGCGATCAAGACGCACTACGATCCGGTCGACCCCGGCTGGCGCGAGATGGTGCTGTTCAGGATGCGCCAGATCATCGGCCAGGCGCTGGTTGGCCTGGCACAGGCATAGTCCGCCGATCAGGCGCTGCGCCGCGCGGCGGCCTCGATCCGCGATTGCGACCAGCCGGTTTCCCGGTCGAACGCCTGTATCAGTTCTTCCAATGCCTTTTTGGTCTGCAGCATTGCGCGCGTCACCGGCCGCTGGTTCGACCAGGCGATGACCAGCGTCCGGCGCAGGCTCGGGTCGGGAATCACGCAAGTCCTCAAGCGTCCGGCCTGCATCTCCTTGTGGGTCGCAAGGTAAGGCAGGACCGTATAGGCCAGCTCGGACGCCACGAGGTCGGTGATCGTCGACAGCGTGTTGATGTAGAAGGCGATGTTCAGCGTGCGGCCCGCCTTGTTCACGACATCCTGCGCCAGGGCGGTGATCGTGTTCGGCTGGGACGGCAGGACCAGGGGATAGTCGGCCAGATCGGCGGCGGTCTTCAGCACCTTCGGCAGCTTGGCATCGCCCGCCGGCCCCACCAGCAGCAGGTCCTCCTCGAGGACGGGATCGAACACGATCAGCTTCGTCGACTGCGGGTTGTGCAGCATGGCCAGATCGATCTGCCCGCCAAGCAGCCATTCCTGCAGGCTGATGCTGAGGCTTTCCTTCAGCACAACGTTGATGCCGGCATGCTCGGCGCGCAGGCGTTTCACCAGCGGCGCGCCGAACGTGCTGCAAAGCGACGGCGTCAGGCCGACCGTGACCGTGCCGCTGACGCGGTCGGCCTGATCGATCGTTGCCTGGCGCGCCTGCTCGACCTGCTGAAGGATGGCGCGCGCATGTTCGTGCAGGGTCGCGCCAGCCTGGGTCGGCACCACGCCGCTGGTATGGCGGATCAGCAGTTGAACGCCAAGCTCCTCCTCTAGGTTGCGGACCTGATGGCTAAGCGCCGGCTGGGCGATCCGCAGGATGGCCGCGGCCTTGCCGAAGCTGCCGAGCTCGACGATATGGGCGAAGTAGCGAAGCTGCCGGAAATCCATGGAAGCTGCCCTCTAGGCGCCGACGATTAGCCCCAGAACCAGACTAGCATGACCGGACGGCGATCCATCCGGTCAAGCGCCGCGACCGATAGGCGTGGCATCGCGCCTAGCGCGCCGCACGCTCGGCCGCATCGCGCAGCGCCGTCAAGGTCGTGCGCGTCGTGATCGCCTCCGGATCGTAGCGGATGTCGATCACGGTCAGCTTGTTGGCGCGCAACCCTTCCAGAACGACCGGCAGGAACTCGTCGGTGCGCGTGACGACCTTGCCCTCGGCGCCGAAGGATCGGGCAAAGGCCGCGAAATCCGGGTTCACCAGCCGCGTGCCGGGATAGCGCCTGGGATAGGCCTTCTCCTGGTACATCCGAATGGTGCCGTACATCGAGTTGTTGAAAACCAGCACCACGAACCCGAGCTGGTACTGAACGGCGGTGGCAAGCTCGGCGGCTGACATCATGAAGCCGCCGTCGCCTGCGAAACAGAGCACCGGCCGCTCGGGGTGGACCAGCTTGGCCGTGATCGCCGCCGGCACGCCGTAACCCATCGCGCCATTGGCCGGGCCCAGCAGGCTGCGGAACGTGGAGAACTGGAAGAAGCGGTTTAGCCAGCCGGCGAAGTTGCCGCCGTCGCTGGTGACCAGGATGTCGTCGGGCGCCCAGTCGCTGAGTTCGGCCACGGCGCGGCCAAGGTCGAGGGATCCCGGGCAAGGCCCCGGGACGCGACCGCGCTCGTAGACCTGGCGCAGCCCTTCGCTCCATTCGAGCCAGGCGGGAGCATCGACCGGCTCCATCGCGGCTGCGGCCTGGGCGAACTCGGCCATGCCCGCGGCGATTAGCAGCTCGCCCTGGTACACCTTGCCCAGCTCGTTGGGATCGGGATGCACGTGAATCAGCCGCTGCGTCGGGCATGGCGGCGTCAGCAATGTGTAGCCTTGCGTCGGCAGTTCGCTGAGCCGGTCACCGACGGCCAGGATCACGTCGGCCTGCTTGACCTTTTCCGCGAGCGTCGGATCGACGGCCAGGCTGAGATCCCCGGCATAGCTGACATGGCGGTTGTCCAGCAGATCCTGGCACCGGAACGACGCGCACGCCGGCAGGCGGTTGCGTTCCAGGAAGCTGCGGAAATCCTCGACCGCCCGCTTCGACCACCCGCCGCCGCCGACGATCGCCAGCGGCCGCTTCGCGCGTTCGAGAATCTGCCGCAGCCGCGCGATCTGGCCGGGGTGCGGGCTTGGCCGCACGGTCTGGTACGCCGCCACGTCGGCAGCCCGGCGGCGTTCGACCAGCATGTCCTCCGGCAGACCGAGCACCACGGGACCGCAGCGGCCGGCGACTGCGGTATGGAACGCGTGGCTTACCAGTTCGGGTATCCGCGCAACGTCGGTGATGTCGGCCGCCCATTTCGCGGTGTGCGCGAACATGCCCTTGGTCGAGATTTCCTGCAGCGCCTCGCGCTCGACGACGCCGCGTTCGACCTGGCCGATGAAGAGGATCAACGGCGACGCATCCTGCGATGCCGTGTGCACGCCGATCGAACCGTGATTTGCGCCCGGGCCGCGCGTGACGAAGCAGACGCCGGGCCGGCCGGTCAGCTTGCCATAGGCCTCGGCCATGGTGCAGGCGGCCGCCTCGTGCCGGCAGGTGATCAGCTGGATGCTGTCCGCCGCGTCGTGGAGCGCGTCCAGCGCGCCGAGAAAGGATTCGCCGGGAATGCAGAACACCAGATCGACACCGTGCCTGACCAGCTGGTCGACCAGCACCTGGCCTCCGGTGCGTTCGGTTGGTTCGTTGGACAATCCGGCCTCCTTCGCTTTGCGTTTGAACGACGACTACATGTGGCGTTGTCCGCCGGGAGGACAAGCGCAATGACGTTATGCCTGCAAGCTCGCATCCGCGTTGGCCGGCAGGCCGAAACGGTCGGGGTCCATCGCACCGATGTCCAGCGGCGGGTCGCGCCCGTTGGCCAGGGCGGCGATGATCCGGCCGGTAATCGGCGCCATGGTGATTCCGTCGCCTTCATGACCGGTTGCCACCAGCAGGTTGGCGACGATCCTGCTGCGGCCCAACAACGGCTTCTTGTCCGGCACGAACGGGCGCAGCCCGGCGAAGCCGCGCAACACCGACAGTCCGTCCAGCCCGGGCACGCGCGCCGCGCCCTCGCGCAGGATTAGCGCCACGTCCCGCAGCGGCGCGGAGCGATCGAACCCGGAAAACGTGCGCGTGCTGCCGACAATATGTTGCCCCGACCGCGTGCGATCGAGGACGAACCCGTATCCCAGCTTCACCAGGGGATCGCTCGACCGCGCGGCGGCGTCGGGATCGGCCTTTGCGGTCAGGTAACGTGCGGAAACCAGGAACCGTCGCGCAACCGGCGCCGACCGTTCGGTCACCACCAGGATTCCCCGGCGCGGCACCACGGGCAGGTTTACCCCGGCCATCATGCCGAGGGCCTTGGACCAGACTCCGGCGCAGAATACATACTGCTCGGCCACGACCTTCAGCTCGGCGGTCTCGATGGCGACGATACGGTCGCCGGCGCGCTCGACGCCCAGCGGCGCTGTGTTCCACCACGCGCTCGCACCGTGGCGCCTGGCTCCTTCCACCAGCGCCAGGTTCATGCGGTAGGGACTGACATGCGCCTCGATCGCGCAGGAAGCGGCGCCGGCGATCGTCGGGGCGAGGCCTGGCTCGGCTTCGCGTGCTGCTTGCCGGCCGAGCATCTCGACTTCGACGCCGCTGGCGCGCAACGCCGCGACATGCGCCTCGATCGCCGGCAGGTCGGCGGACTCTTCGATCACCAGCATCCCGCCATGCGCCTCGTACTCGACGTCGATGCCCAGCGCCGCAACGACTTCGGGATAGACGCGCTTGCTTTCCAGCGCCAGCGACATGGCCAGGCCCGGCGTCTTGGTCGACACCGATACGTAGCCGTCGCAAGCGCCAGAGGATCCCGATGTCGGCGCACGCGCGTCGAGCAGGGCGACGCGGCAACCGAGCCGCGCCAGTTCGAACGCGCAGGCGGCGCCGATGATTCCGGCGCCGAGGATCGCCACTTCGGTCTTGACCAGCGTACGCGTCACGCGAAGACTGCTTCTTCCTGCCATCCGCATTCTTGGGCCGTGACGATACTGGTCTATCCTTGTTCGACCGCGATCCAATAACAATTGCGTATCTGTCCGATAAGAGAATGCAATGACGCATCCAACGCCCTACTACCGCCGCCTTGCCGCGACACCCGAGATCGAGATCGTGCTGGACGGCACGAGCCTGCGCGTGCCTGCGGATGCGCCCGTCCTGCCGTCGCTGATGGCGCTTGGGATCGAAGCATGGTCCGGGAGGAACCGGCAGGCGCAGCCGCTATGCCTGATGGGCGCCTGCTTTCAATGCACGGCAGTCGTCGACGGTCGCCCGGGTCAGCGGCTTTGCCGCACGCCCGCCAGACAGGGAATGTCGATCGGCAGCGAGCAGGCGGATGGCTGACGCCACCCCGGTCGCGATCGTGGGAGCCGGCCCGGCAGGTTCGGGCGTCGCCTTTGCGTTGGCGGAGGCTGGCGTCGGCTGCGTGCTGATCGACGACAATGCGGCGGCCGGCGGACAGGTCTTTCGGGCAGGCTGGCAGCAATCCGCGCCGCGTTCAGCAGCCGATCCCCGCGGGGTCGAGCTGCGCGCCCGCTTGCGCCGCGCGGCCGCGACGATCGATCACCGCCCCAACAGCGAGCTGGTGGCCGTGGAGAACGGCATGCTGTGGCTGCTCGATTCCGATGGCCGGCTGGGATCGATCCGGTTCGACGCCCTGGTGGTCGCCACCGGGGCGATCGAGGTGTTCGCACCCATGCCCGGATGGACCTTGCCTGGCGTCGTCGGGCTGGCCGGACTGCAGACGATGCTGAAATCCGCCGGAGTCGTGCCTGCCGCTCCGACCGTCCTCGCCGGCGCCGGCCCCCTGCTCTACCTGGTGGCGACGCAGATGATCGAAGCCGGGGTGCCGGTCGCGGCCGTGGTCGATGCGGCCGCGCGGCCGTCGCCGGGCGTGCTGGCGCAGATGGCGGCCCGACCGTCGCTGTTGCTCGCCGGCCTGACGCTGCGGCTGCGATTGTTGCGCGCGCGCGTCCCTGTGCTGACTTCCACGGCAATAGTAGAGATCGAAGGCGGCGGCCATGCCGAGGCTGTCCGCGTCGCGCCGGTCGACCGCGCATGGCGGCCGCACGCCGGAAGCGCGACCCGGATCGAGTGCCGCGTGGTCGGGCTGGGCCTTGGCTTGCGGCCCAATGTCGACGTGACGCGCGCCGCCGGCTGCCGGCACGCGCATGATCTAGGCCGCGGGGGCTGGCATCCCGAACGCGACGAAGACGGCGTTACCTCGGTCCCCGGCGTGTTCGTCGCCGGTGATGCCGGCGGGATCACCGGCGCCGACGCAGCGATCGCCGATGGCGCCATCGTGGCCGTGGCAGTGCTGCGACATCTCTGCCAGCCGGTGCCGAGTATGCTTGCGTCGGAAGCGGCCGTGGCGCGGCGTCTGCGCGCTCGTCAGCGACTGTTCGCCAAGGCGATCATGCAGTGGAGTGCGCCACGGCCGGGGATATTCGACGCCGCGCCCGCGGACACCATGATTTGTCGGTGCGAGGCCGTGACGCGGCGTGCGCTCGATGATGCGTTGGCCGGCGGCTATGAAGCGCCCGGGCCGGCGAAAATGGCGACTCGCATCGGCATGGGCGCGTGCCAGGGCCGCCTGTGCCATCCCGCGCTGCAGGCGATCACGCAGCAGCGTCGCGGCATCGCGCCGGCGGATCAGGGCATGCCCACCGTTCGCAGCCCATTGCGGCCAGTCCCGGCCAGGGCGCTGATCGCCATGGCGCACGCACGCTCGGAGCCATAGCGTTCCGCGATATTCCGAATTTTCATTTTGTATCAAGGGTCAATCGAGGGCGTCCCCTATAGTTTCCGCGTAGATCGGGCACGGCTCGCCTCGACCATGAGCTGGATGCACGTTGCCAATCGCGGGAGCGGCGCATGGGGATCGCATTCAGCGCGCTAGCGCGCTCGGCACCGGGAGAGGCGCCCCGGCTGGGTATTCTGGCGCTCGACACGCGATTCCCGCGCATCCACGGCGACGTCGGAAACCTGGACACTTGGCCGTTCCCGACGATGCTGTGGCGCGTCGATGCCGCTACCCCTAGGCGCGTCGCCGGCCAGCGCGCCGAGGGCCTGATCGACGCGTTCATCGAGGGCGGCATGGCGCTGGCGAGCGCCGGAGCCGCCGGCATCGCCACCACCTGCGGGTTCCTCGCGATGCATCAGCCGGTGCTGGCCGCCCGGCTGCCGGTGCCGGTGGCCACGTCGGCCCTGGCGATGATCCCGTCGGTCCAGGCGCTGCTGCCGGCAGGGCGACGGGTCGGCGTCATCACCTACTCGCGCGCGTTCCTGAACGCGGCGCATTTCACCGCGGTCGGTGCGCCGGCGGATACCCCGGTCGAGGGCGTGCCGCCGGACGGCGTCATGTTCCGCGTGATCACCGACGGCGCCGAGCATTTCGATCCCGCCGACTTCGAAGCGGAAGTGGTGGCCGCCGGGCGGCGCCTGCTTGCCGCGCATCCCAAGGTCGGCGCCATCGTCGTCGAGTGCGCCAACATGCCGCCGTACAGCCTGGCGCTGCGACGCGCGCTCCGCCTGCCGGTCTTCGACGCCTACGGATTCATCCGGTGGTTCTACGCGAGCTTGCATCCGGTGGTGATGCCGACCGCGCGCGGCCGGTCGTTCGAGCGCATCGACATGACCCATGTGTGACGAGGAGTAATGCGATGAACGGAAGAATGCTTCGCGGACTGGCCCGCGGCTTCGCCCTTGCGCTGGTTCTCTGCGCGCAGGACGCGTCGGCCAAGACGCTGGAATGGACCGCCGGCCAGTTGGGCGGCGGCTGGTATGGCATGGCCGGCGGGATGGCGAACCTGGTCATGGAGGCTTACCCGGAGCTTGAGGTCAAAGTGGTTCCAGGCGGCGGCAAGGACAACCCCACCAAGCTGCAGCGCGGCTTGAGCCAGATCGGGATGGGCCTGGGCTTCCTCGCGCATGCCGCAGTCAAGGGCGAGGATCCCTATGGCGAGGCGCACACGAAGGTCCGCGCGATCGGCAGCGACTTCTCGCCGAGCCCGTTTCACTACCTGCGCGTGAAGGACAAGCCGCTGGGGCTCAAGGAGTCGCTGGCGACGAAGGGACTCCGCATCGGCGTGACGAAGGCCGGATCGGTAGAGGAACTCACCTTCCAGCGGACATTGAAGTACTACGCCACCTCCTACGACCAGATCCGCCAGGGCGGCGGCAAGGTGGTCCACGGCAGCTACGCGGAACTGGTGACGGCATTCAAGGACGGGCAGATCGACTTCATGTTCTTCGCCCTCGGCCTGCCCGGCGCCGCGGTTCTGGAGATCGCGGAGGGACGGCGGGAGGCCGAGCTGGTGTCGTTCCCTGGCGACATCAACGAGCATTTGTTCAAGACCTATGGCTACGGCATCGGTACGATTCCGGCGAAAACCTATCCGGCGGCGGTGCAGAACGGTCCCCTGGCGGTACCGGCGATGGATACCGTGATCCTGATCTCCGCCGATGTCGACGAAGTGGACGCCTACAAGGTCACGATGGCGCTGCTGAAGAACACGGCGAAGTTCGGCAACATCCACCAGAGCATGACCGCCTTCGATCCGAAGACCGGATGGAAGAACACCACGGTGCCGTTGCACCCTGGGGCGCAGCGGGCCTATCGCGAGCTGGGCTACATGAAATAGCGGGCGACGGCCCCTATCGGGACAAGGTCGAACAAGAACACCGCGGCCACCATCCCTCCTGGCGAATGCGCGCATGCGGCAAATCGAAGGACTGACCGGAAGGGCGATCGCGACATGGTCGGCGATCGCCGCCGCCATCCATTTCTACTATGCGTTCGGCGGCTGGCCGGAACCGCTGGAACAACGCGCGCTGCACCTCGGCGTGTTCATGCCGATCGTGTTTCTGCTGTTCCCGGCGACGCACCGGTCGCCTAGATCGCGCCCTTCGGCACTGGACGTGCTGCTCGCCGCGCTGGCAGTGCTTCCGAGCCTCTACTGCTATGTCCACGCCGAGGCGATCAACCTTCGCTCCGAATACCTGACCCCGCTGACCTCAGTCGAAGTAGGCCTGGGCATCTTGCTCGTGGGGCTGGTTCTGGAGTGCTTGCGGCGCGCCGTCACCCCTATCCTCGCGTTCTTCGTCATCGCGGTTCTCGCCTATCTCTGCCTCTGCGATTACCTGCCCGGGATGTGGCACTATCGCCAGCTCAGTCTCGAACATATCGTCGAAACGCTCTATCTGATCCCCGACCGCGGCGTCTACGGTCCGCTGCTCGGCATTTCCGCCAGCGTCGTCGCGATCTTTCTCATTTTCGGCTCGTTCGTCCAGGTCAGCGGCACCGGACGGCTGTTCGGCAATTTCGGCACGACCATCGCCGGTCGCTACTCCGGCGGCCCCGCCAAGGTTGCGGTCATCAGCTCCGCGCTGTTCGGCACGATGAGCGGCTCGTCCGTCTCGAACGTGGCGACGACCGGCGCGTTCACCATCCCGATGATGAAGTCGCTCGGCTACCGGCCGGCCTTCGCCGGCGCGGTCGAGGCCGCCGCGAGCGTCGGCGGCGCAATCATGCCGCCGGTGATGGGGGCGGCCGCCTTCGTGATGGCCGAGGTAACGGCGATCCCCTATCGCACCATTGCAGTCGCCGCGGCGCCGGGAGCGGTGCTCTACTACATGGCGATCCTGCTGATGGTGCATTTCGAAGCAAAGCGCCTGGGCCTGGCGGGCCTGCCAGCCACGTCCATCCCCGGCTGGCGGGTCGTGGCGGAAGACGCGCACCTCATGATTCCGATCGCCGCGTTGATGGCGCTCCTGACGATCGGGTTCTCCGCCCAGTTCTCGGCATTCTGGTCGATCGTAGCGGTCGTCGTCGTCTCCTGGCTGCGCACGCACACGCGGGTGACGCCCAAGCTGATCTTCCAGGGATTCAGCGAGGCGGGCGTCCTGATCGCCCTGCTTGCCGTCACGGTGGCGGCTGCAGGCATCATCGTCGCCGGCTTGACGACCACCGGCCTGGTTCTGGCCATGGTCAAGATCATCAAGGGCCTGTCCGGCGGCAGCCTTCTGGGTACCGCCGTGCTGGTGATGGGCATGTGTCTGATGCTGGGGATGGGCGTCCCGACAACACCGTCCTACATCATCGCCACGGTCATCGCGGCCCCGATCATGGTCGACGTGGGACCGAGCCTGCTTGCCGTCCACCTCTTCGTCTTCTATTTCGCCATCCTTGCCGACGTCACGCCGCCGGTGTCGGTCGCTTCCTATGCTGCCGCGGCGATTGCCGGGTCCGACCCGATGAAGACGGGGTTCTACGCTGCACGGCTTGCCGTGGGCGGCTTCCTGGTCGCCTACACCTATCTCTACGAGCCGCAGCTGATGCTCTCGGCCGGCTGGGGTCCGGCCACGGAAGCCTTCCTCATGAACGGCGCCAGCCTCGTGCCGATCGCCGGCGGCTTGATCGGATACATGCGCGCCCCGCTGGCGCCATGGGCACGCGCCATCCTGCTGGTCGTGGGCATGGCCGTCTCGTTCGGCCAGGACATGCCGACGGTCGCGCGGGGCGCGCTGGCGTTGCTCGGCACGGGGCCCTTTCTACTTTGGCCGGCGATCTTCATGCCGCGCCGTCCGCCGAGGGAAATGCCGGCGCAACCGCAATGAGGGCGATCCTGCGCGTGGCGCTGGTGACCGGTGCGGCCAGCGGGATCGGCGCGGCCGTTTGCCGGCGGCTGGCGCATCCAGGCGTCGCCATCCTGGTCCACACGCGCCGCAACCGCGTCGGCGCCGAACAGGTGGCCGCGGATGTAAGGGCCGCCGGCGGACAGGCCGAAATCGCCCTGAGCGACTTTGCCGAACCCGGCGCGGCCGGAGAGCTGGCACAGAGCGCGATCAGCAAGTTCGGACGCCTGTCGGTGGTGGTCGCGAATGCGGGCTTTGCCGATCGCCGCCGTCCTGGCGACGGGCTGGACCGGGCCGGCTACGAGGCGACGCACGGCGCGATCGCGGCTTCCTTCCTGGAACTGGCCACCGCCGCAATGCCGAGCCTGGCCCGCGACGGCAATGGTCGGCTGATCGCGGTCAGCGCGTTCAACGCGCATCTGTTCCGTCCCGACATACCGGCCTTTCCCGCCTCGGCCGCCGCCAAAGCTGCCGTCGAGGTGCTGGCGCGGACGCTTGCGGTCGAGTTCGCGGAAAAGGGTGTCACCGTCAATTGCGTCGTGCCCGGCTTCATCCGCAAGGACGCCGCGGCGCACACGGCGCTGGATCCGGCGCAGTGGAAGGCGTTGGTGGCGAAGGTGCCCATTCGGCGTCTGGGAAGCCCCGAGGAGGTGGCGTCGGTGATCGCGTTCCTGGCCAGCCACGACGCCAGCTACGTCACCGGCCAGGTCATCCACGTCAATGGCGGGCTGCTATGAGCGCAACCGCCGTGCACGCACCAAGGAAGGTCGCGATCGCCGGCTTCGGCACGATCGGCCGCAGCGTCGCGGAGCGCCTGTCGCGCCGGGCCGTCGAGGATGCGGTGCTGGCCGCCATCTCCGCCCGCGACATTCTCCGCGCCGAGCAGGCGAGCGCGCATCTATGCCCGGTTCCGGCCGTGGTCCCTGTCGCCAGGCTTCCCGACCTCGCCGACATCGTGGTTGAAGCGGCTTCGAAAGACGCGTTCGGCGAGATCGCCACGCTTGTACTGGAAGCCGGGCGCATCCTGGTGCCGGTGAGCGTCAGCGCCTTTCCTCGCCATTCGCACCTGATCGCCCTGGCGCGGCGCACCGGCGGCCGGATCGTCATCCCCAGCGGCGGCGTGATCGGCCTGGACGCGGTGAAGGCCGCGGCGGAGGACGGCATCGCGCGCGTCCTGCTGCGCATGCGGCTGCACCCCGACTCCCTGGCCAAGGAGCGGTTCGTGCACGCAAGCGGGATCGACTTGGCCGCCGCCGCCGACGCGCCACTGCAAGTCTTCCGCGGCAGCGCGCGCGAAGCGGCCGAAGCGCTGCCGAACCACTGCAACAATCCGGTCGCCTTGTCGCTGGCCGGCGTCGGCGTCGACCGCACACTGGTGGAAATCGTCGCCGATGCGAGCTTGCCCGGCGCACGCGTGGAGGTCGAGGTCGACGCCGAAGCGGTCTCGCTGCGCCTGTGCAGCCAGAACCTGCCTTCCCCTGCCTCTCCGCGCGTCAGCCGGATCATCGCCCCCAGCGTGATCGCCGCCATCCGCGGCCTGGTGGCGCCGATAACCGTAGGGAGTTGAGACATGCAACACGCACCACGTTCGCCCATCGTGACGGCAATGCGCGTGCGCGTCGTCGAGAACCGCATGCGCATGACGCGATCGCAGGGCTCGGGAAGCATGTCCGGAAAGCTGCGGCGCGTCATCGTACGGATCGATACCGATGGAGGTATCCGCGGCTATGGCGAGGCGGCGCCGTGGACGGTCTTCTCAGGCACGGTCGAGGCCGCCGCGGCTGCGCTGCACGTGCACTTGCGGCCGCTGGTGATCGGGCGCGAGATCGGCCGGATCGCCGCGATAGTGGAGGCTGCGGACACCGCCCTGCACGGTCATCCGGAAGCGAAAGCCGCGCTGGAAATGGCGCTATTTGACGCTTCCGGCAAGGCCCTTGGCGTGCCGATCCACGCGCTGATGGGCGGCGCGGTGTGCACCACGATCCCTCTCAGTTTCTCGCTCGCCAATCCGGATCTCGACGCCGACCTGACGCTGGCGACCGACATGGCGGGCTCGGGGATCAACATCTTCAAGGTCAAGACGGGATTTCTGGATCACCGCACGGACATGCATCGCCTTGAGCGCATCCGCGCCAAGCTTGGCGACGCGACGGACCTGCGGATCGACTACAATCAGGCCCTGGCGCCGATCTCCGCGCTAAGCCGCCTGCGTGCGATGGAGCAGTTCGACCTGACGTTCATCGAACAGCCCATCCCCGCACGCTATCCGCGCGCGATGGCGGCCCTGACCGACGCGCTGGACACGCCGATACTCGCCGACGAGTCCGTGTTCTCGCCCGAGGACGCGCTGGCGGCAGCGCAGTGCGGCCTGGCGGACGGGGTGTCGATCAAGCTGATGAAAAGCGGCGGCATGCTGAAGGCGCGCGCCATCGCCGCCATCGCCACGGCCGCCGGCATGCCGTGCTACGGCGGAACCTTGTGGGAGGGCGCGATCGGACTGACCGCGGCCGCGCACCTCATTGCCGCCACGCCGGCGTTCACGCTGGGCTGCGAATTCTACATGCCGCGCTACGTATTCCTGCCCGAACAGGCGGAGGCGGCAATGACCATTCGCGACGGTCAGATCGTGGTGCCAACGGGGCCAGGCCTGGGCATTGCGATCGACGAGGACATACTCGACCGCATCACGGTCGAATCGTTCGACTAGGCGCCGCCAACCGGCTGGTCAGTCGCGCAGCAGCTCGTTGATCGACGTCTTGGCCCGCGTTCCCGCGTCCACCCGCTTGACAATCACGGCGCAATAGAGAGAAGGCCCGGGCATCCCGTTCGCCAGCGGCTGGCCCGGCATGGAGCCAGGTACGACCACGGCGTAAGCCGGCACTCGGCCGAAGGTCACCTCGCCGGTGCGGCGATCGACGATCTTCGTCGAAGCGCCGATGAAGACGCCCATCGACAAAACCGCGCCGGTTTCCACGATGACGCCTTCGACGATCTCGGACCGTGCGCCGATGAAGCAGTTGTCCTCGATGATCACCGGGTTGGCCTGCAGCGGTTCCAGCACGCCGCCGATGCCGACGCCGCCCGACAGGTGGCAGTTCTTGCCGATCTGGGCGCAGGAGCCGACCGTGGCCCAGGCATCGACCATGGTGCCACTGTCAACATAGGCGCCGAGGTTGACGAAGCTGGGCACGACCACCGCGCCGGGCGCGATGTAGGCCGACCGGCGGACGACCGCGCCGGGCGCCACGCGGAACCCGGCGGCGCGGAAGCGGTTTTCGCCCCAGCCGGCGAATTTCGACGGCACCTTGTCGAACCAGGCAGCGCCTCCCGGCCCGCCCTCGATCACCGCCGCGTCGTTCAAGCGAAACGACAGCAGCACCGCCTTCTTGATCCACTGGTTGACCGTCCACTGCCCGTCGCGCTTCTCCGCCACCCGGATCTTGCCGTCGTCGAGCAGCGACAGAACCGATTCGACGGCCTCGCGCGGTTCGCCGACGGTCCCCGGCGTCAGGCTGTCGCGCCGCTCCCAGTACGCTTCGATGAGTCTTTCGAGCCGAGTCAGGTCCATGGCGATTCCTCATTGGCGCGGATCAAGCGCCCGCATGGAACCACAGCGCGCGCGCCGGCAGAAGGGATCGAGCGATAGGAAATGACGACCAAGGGGATTAGCGAGTCCTATCTCCCTTCGCCGCGGACAAATGGCCATAGCGCTTCGCGCTCCCCGGGATCGTGCGCCGGTATTTCCGCGCGATCCTGTATGCGTGCTAGAGGCGCCAGGGAGCTTGGCCGGACATCGTCGCGGGAGGATCCGCAGCATGAACGCAAAGCATGATGCCCCCATCACCATGACCGGCGGCGCGGTCGTCGCCGAGGCGCTGGAGCGCGCCGGCATCCGGCTCGCGTTCGGACTCGTTTCCGTCCACAACATGCCGATCCTCGAGGCGGTGCACCGCCGCGGGCGCATCCGCTTCGTGCCGACTCGCAACGAAGCCGGCGCCGCGGCGATGGCGGACGCCTTCGCGCGCGCGGGCGGCGGGCTTGCCGCCGTCATTTCGTCGACCGGTCCCGGCGCGGCGAACGCGGTCGGGTCATTGATGGAAGCCCTGAATGCGGGCTCGCCCATCCTGCATGTGACGGGCCAGGTGCCGGCGGCCCTGATCGGGCGCGGCGGCGGGTCGGTCCATGACACGAAAGACCAGGCAAGGTTCCTGGAAGCCGTCTCGAAAGCCGTGTTCCGGCCGGCCAGTGTGCATGCAATCGCCGGAACCATCGCGCAAGCTGTGCAACTTGCCCTGACGCCCCCCTGCGGCCCGGTCAGCATCGAGGTGCCGATCGATGTCCAGAAGGCGAACTGCGCCCGCCCGGCAACGCTAGACCTGCCCCAGCCGCAGCCGCCGACGCCGCTCGCGCCGAGCGGCGACGTGCTCGACCGGCTTGCCGCGCGGCTGGCTGGCTGCCGGCGCGCGATGCTGTGGACCGGCGCCGGCGCGACGCACGCCCGCGGCGCGACCAAACGTCTCGCTGCCCTCGGCTTCGGCATGGCAACCAGCATGCACGGCCGCGGTACGCTGCCCGAAGACCATCCGTTGACCTTGGGCGCCTTCAACGTCCAGTCCGATATCGTGGCCTTCTACCGCACCTGCGACGCCATGCTGGTGGCAGGCTCGCGGTTGCGCGGCCACGAGACCAGCGACTTCACGGTCCAGCTGCCGCAACCGCTGTACCAGATCGACGTCGACGCCGCGGCGGACGGGCGGACCGGCTACGCCGTGGAAATGCTGGTGCAGGGCGACGCGGCGCTGGCGCTCGACGGGCTTGCCGACCGATTGCAGGGGCGCTATCGCCCCGATCCCGCGTTCGCAGGCGATCTCGCGGCGGCCAAGCGCAAGGCCGTCGCCACGTTCCGCGGCGTGATCGGCCACTACGCCGAGTTCTGCGACCGGCTGCGCGCCGCGGCGCCGCGCGATACACTGTGGGTGCGCGACATCACCATCTCGAACAGTTCCTGGGGCAACAAGCTCTATCCGGTCTATGACCCGCGCGACAACATCTACGCGGTGGGCGCCGCGATCGGCCTTGGCCTGCCGATGGCCATCGGCGCTGCCCTGGGCGCGCAACGGGCGGTGATCTGCCTTTCGGGTGACGGCGGCTTTTCGCTGAACATCGCCGAAGCGCTTACCGCCGTGGAACAGAGGGTCAAGGCCGTCTTCGTGGTCATGAACGACGGCGGCTACGGCATCATCCGCAACATCCAGCATGCGCGTTGCGACGGATACCAGTTCTATACTGAGGTGCCCGGGCCGGACCTTGGCCTGTTCGCGCGTGCCGTCGGCATGCCTCACTGGCGGCTCGACCGGCTGGCCGCGCTCGGCGATGTGATCGGCGAAGCTCTGTCGGCGCAGGGACCGGCCCTCGTCGAGGTCGATGTCGCCGCGATCGGCCCGTTCCCCAAGTCGTTCCCGCCGGTCGCGGCGGCGCGGCCCCGATAGGCGCTGCGGCGGCGGCGCCGGATCAGTACGACTTGGGCAGCCCCAGAACCTTCTCGGCGATATGACACAGGACAAGCTGCTGGCTGACCGGCGCCAGGCGCGGGATCATCGCCTCGCGCAGCAGGCGTTCGACGTGATACTCCTTCGCATAGCCCATTCCGCCAAGCGTCAGCACCGCCTGCGTGCATGCCTTGAACCCGATCTCGCCGCCCAGGTATTTCGCGGCGTTGGCCTCGGGGCCGCAGGGCTTGCCCGCATCATAGAGCCATGCGGCGCGAAGCGCCGTCAGCCATGCGGCTTCGAGTTCGATCCACAGTTCCGCCAACGGGTGCTGGATCGACTGGTTCTGTCCGATCGGACGCCCAAAGACGACCCGCTCCTGCGCATAGCGCGCGGCGCGGTCGAGCGCGTCGCGCCCCATGCCGATGCCTTCGGCTGCAATCAGTATCCGTTCGGGATTGAGGCTGTGCAGCAAGCAGGCAAATCCTTCGCCTTCCTTGCCGATGCGATGCTCCGCGGGCACCGGCAGGCCGTCGACAAACACGGCGTTCGAATCGACACCCTTGCGCCCCATCTTCTCGATCTCGCGCACCTCGACATGGGCGCGGTCCAGGTCGGTGTAGAAAAGCGTGAGGCCGTCGGTCGATCGCCGGCAGCGGTCACGCGGGGTGGTGCGGGCCAGCAGCATTATCTTGTCGGCGTGCTGGGCGGTCGACGTCCAGATCTTGCGGCCATGTACGATGTAGCCGCCGTTGGGTCCGGGTTCCGCGCGCGTTTCGATCGCACCGGTATCGAGCCCGGCATTCGGCTCGGTCACGCCGAAGCAGCATTTGGTGCGGCCTTGGATCAGGTCGGGCAGCCACGCCTTTCTTTGCGCGTCATTGCCGAACACGACGATGGCGTGCGGGCCGAAAACGTTGATGTGGATCGCCGATGCCGCGGTCATGCCGCCGCGGCGCGCGACCGCATGCATCATCAGCATCGCCTCGGTCACGCCGAGCCCGGCGCCGCCGAAGGCTTCGGGCATCGTGATGCCCAGCCACCCGCCCTCGGCCATCGCGCGATGGAGTTCCTCGGGAAACCGGCCGCCGCGGTCCCGCTCAAGCCAGTAGGTATCGTCAAAATCGGCGCAAAGCTTGACGATGCTGGCTTCGATCGTCCGTTGCTGTTCGCTCAGCGCGAAGTCCATGCTTCCTCCCCGCGGTGCGCACATCGATACCGCCGCATCGATCGTGCCGGCGCCGCTCGGCAAAAGTGTCGCGCGCAATCCCTGCGTCCGCAAGAACATCGGTTGTTTCCGGCGCATAGGGAATTTCTATGGCTTGGCTTCGCATGGGCGCCCTGGCGACCATCGGCTTTCGCGCCCGGCGAGACCGAACCCGCCGGAGGCGCAGCACCCCGCGGGTCAGCGGCGTCGACCTGCGTCCACAAGCGACGCCCGGATTAGTGCAAGCAGGCTGTCGTGCAGGGGCTTGGCGGATGGCTTGTTGCGCGTGATCAACGCCAGCGCGCGGGTCAGTGGCGGCCTGCCGAGTTCCATCAGCGCAACCCGGTCGCGCCCGTATCGACGAGCGTCGGGCTCGGGCACGATGGTGACGCCCAGTCCATGGCACACGCATTCGATCACCGCCTCGATCGAATCCAGCACAACCAGGTCGCGCGGCACGATCCCCGTGCGCTCGAGAAACCGGTCGATCACCTTGCCGACGCCCGTATCGGGCTGGAAGCGGATGTAACGCTCGCGGCGCAGCAGGTCCACCCCGGTCTGGCGCCGCCGCGATCGGGGCGCCGCCACCACGAGCTTTTCCAGCACGACGGTTTCCACCTGAAGCCTGGCGTCGAGGTCGGGTGTCCGTGTCACGATCGCCGCGTCCAAAAGGCCGGTCGCCACCTTGCCGGCGAGAAACGCGGAAAGCCCGGTCTCGACGCGCAAGCGGGCCTGGGGATGATACGCCAGAAGCGTCGCCAACAGGCCCGGCAGCAGCCGCACGCTGGCGGAGGCCACGACGCCGAGCGACACCTCGCCGATCATCGGCGAAACCCCGCGTGCGATGGCCGGCAGGTCGTCGTAGAGCGCCAGCACCTCCCTTGCCCGCGCCGCCAGCGTGGCGCCTTCGCCGGTGAACCGCGGCGGCCGGAAGTTGCGGTCGAACAGCCGGAAGCCGTACTCGGCCTCCAGCTGGCGCACCTGCATGCTCACGGCCGACAGGGTCATGTTGAGGCGCGTGGCCGCCCGCTGGAACGACCCCAGCTCCTCGATCGCGGCAAGCGTCCGGAGGGCGCGGATGGACATGGCCTATGTTAAAATATTTTGAAGTTGATGAGCAACAAATCTCCGTTGTCTTGATGCCGGCCCCGGCCCAGGATTCTGGCAGCCGAACCGGGAGGATCTGGACATGACAAGAGGTACTGCCGAGCAGCTCGTCGCCAAGGCACGCACGCTCGCGCGCGAGGCGTTCGCGCCGCGTGCGGCCGAATGGGACCGCACGGAAACCTATCCGTGGGACAATGTGAAGCTGCTGACCGAAGCCGGCTTCATGGGCATGACGATCCCGCCGGCCTATGGCGGCGGCGGTTGCAGCTTTTACGACACGGTGCTGGTGGTCGAAGAGATCGCCAAGGCCTGCACCCTCACCGCGCGGATCGTCGTCGAGGCCAACATGGGAGGCATCTCCGCGATCATGGCCTACGGCACCGAGGCGCAACGCAAGTTCGCCGCGGCCTTTCCGCTGTCGGGCGACAAGCCGGCGATCTGCATCACCGAGCCGGAAGCAGGCAGCGCCGCCAACGAGATGACGACGCGCGCGGACCGGCGCGGCGACCACTGGGTGCTGAATGGCCGCAAGCATTGGATCACCGGCGGCGGCGTCTCGCGCCTGCACCTGATCTTCGCCCGCGCTTTCGACGAGAAGGGCAAGGAACTGGGCATCGGCGGGTTCATGACGGTGCTGGACACCGCCCGCGGGGTCGAGCCAAAGGGACTGAAGATCGTTCGCCGGGAGCCGACCATGGGCCTGCGGGGCATGCCCGAGGCGGAGCTGGCCTTCGAGAATCTGGCAATTCCCGGCGACATGGTCCTGGCGCCGCCGTCCGGCTTCCGGCGCGGCTTCGCCGACCTGATGAACGCCTACAACAGCCAGCGCGTCGGGGCCGGCACGATCGCCCTCGGCGTCGCGACCGGCGCGTTCGAGCTCGCGGTCGATTGGGTGAAGCGGCGGCGCCAGTTCGGCCGTCCGTTGGCCGAATTCCAGGGGCTGCAGTGGATGCTGGCCGACATGGAGACCGGCTTGGCCGCGTCGCGCGCGCTGTTGCACGAGGCGGCCCGGTCGCATGGACCGGGCGGCAGCCCGTTTCCCGACCAGATGCTGGCGGCGCGGGCCAAGCTGTTCGCGTCGGAGGCGGCCATCAAGGTGGTGAACGACGCGCTGCAGATGTTCGGCGCCCGCGGCTACTCGCGCGACCTGCCGCTGGAGCGGATGGCGCGCGACGTGCGGATGTTCACGATCGGCGGCGGCACGGCGCAGATCCTGCGGACCGTCGTCGCCTCGGGCGTGCTGGGCATGAAACTACCGCAGACGCGCGACGGCTATCTGCGCATGGTCGAGCAGGAACGGGCGGCCGAATGATCGCGCGGAACACTGCAATGCATTGCGTGGATCGGGCGCCATGACCCGTCCGGTCGACTACCTCGCCCGCCGCCTTTACGAGGCGGGGTGTCGCTTCGCGTTCGGCATGCCGGGCGGCGAGGTGATTGCGCTGGTCGATGCGCTCGACCGCGCCGGCATCCGCTTCGTCCTGGCGAAACACGAGACCGCCGCCGGGTTCATGGCCGAGGGCGCCTATCATCGGACCGGCGCCCCCGGGATCCTGGTGGCGACGCTCGGGCCCGGGGCCGCCAACGGCGTCAACGTGGTCGCCAATGCCGAGCAGGACCGGGTGCCGCTGATCGTCCTGACCGGCTGCGTCGATGCCGACGACGCGCTGACCTATACGCATCAGGTTCTCGACCACCAGGCCTTGTTCAAGCCGATCACGCGGGCGACGTTCCGGCTGACGGCGCAGGGCGCCGACATCATTGCCGACAAGGCCGTCGCCATCGCCACCCGCCCCCGCCCCGGCCCGGTGCATATCGACATACCGATTTCCGTCGCCGAAGGATCGGCGGCGATCGGCAAGCTTCGCCGCTTCGCGCGCGAAGCGCCGGCAGCCCCGGCCGGCGACGCGCTGGACCAGGCGCGATCGTGGCTGGACCAGGCCCGCCGGCCGATCCTGATCGCCGGCCTCGATATCACGAACCATCATGCGGAAGCGGCGCTGCTGCGCTTCGTCGAGGCGTACCGCGTGCCGTTCATCACGACCTACAAGGCCAAAGGCGTGATCCGCGAGGATCACCCGCTATGCCTGGGCGGTGCCGGCCTGTCGCCGCTCGCCGACAGGCATCTCGCGCCGATGGTCGCCGCTGCCGACCTTGTGATCTGCGCAGGGTACGACCCGATCGAGATGCGCACGGGGTGGCGCGAGATGTGGGACCCCGGAAAGCAGCGCGTGATCGACATCGCGGCCGCGGCCAACACGCACTACATGCACCAGGCGGGCTTGAATTTCGTCTGCGACGTCGCGGCGGGGCTGGATGCCCTAGCAACTGGCGCGGCGTCGAATTCCGCCTGGGCCGAGACGGAGCTGAAGCACCTCCAGTCGGCATTGGCGAAGGCGTTTCCCGCCGACGAGCCGTGGGGACCGGCGGCCGTCGTCGACGAGGCCCGCCGCTGCCTGCCGGCCGACACGATCGCCACCGTCGACAGCGGCGCGCACCGCATCCTGCTGAGCCAGATGTGGAAGTGCTTCGAGCCGCGCGCCCTGTTGCAGTCGACCGGGCTCTGCACGATGGGATGCGCCCTGCCGCTGGCCGCCGGCGCCAAGATCGCCGAGCCGGGACGGCCGGTGGCGGCATTTTGCGGCGACGCGGGTCTGCTCATGGTCGCGGGCGAACTGGCGACCCTGGCCGAGCTTCGATTGCCGGTGATCGTCGTGGTCTTCGTCGATGCCTCGCTGGCCCTGATCGAGATGAAGCAGCGTGGGCGCCAGCTCGCGAATGTCGGCGTCGATTTCGGCCTGCACGATGTCGGCGCCATCGGCCGCGCATTCGGCGGCAACGGCTACACCGTCCGCTCCCGGCCGGAACTGGCGGCCGCCATCAGGGACGGCTTGAAGGCGGATCGATTCACCGTTACCGGCTGCATCATCGACAGGAGGGCCTATGATGGCCGGATCTGAGCCCGCGCGGCCGGGCTGCCTCGAAGGCGTTCGTGTCCTCGATCTCACGAGGGTGCTGGCCGGGCCGACGGCGACGCAGCTGCTGGGCGACCTGGGCGCCGACGTCATCAAGGTCGAGCACCCGGTCGGCGGCGACGACACGCGCGGCTGGGGTCCCCCGTTCGTGCTCGACCGCGACGGCCGCGAGACCCGCGAGAGCGCGTATTTCCTGTGTGCCAACCGCAACAAGCGGTCGGTCGCGATCGACATCGCGACTACAGAGGGCCAGGCGATCGTCCGCGACTTGGCGGCCCGTTCGGACGTCGTGGCGGAGAACTTCAAGGTCGGCGGACTCGCCAAGTATGGCCTGGGCTATGCCGACCTGGCGAAGGTCAATCCGCGGCTCGTCTATTGCTCCGTGACCGGCTTCGGCCAGACCGGCCCCTACAAGGACCGCGCCGGCTACGACTTCATCGCCCAGGGGCTCGGCGGGATCATGAGCATCACCGGCGAACCGGATGGCCGGCCGATGAAGGTGGGCGTCGGCATCGCCGACGTCATGTGCGGCATGTACGCGGCGGTTGCGATCCTGGCCGCGCTGCGCCATCGCGACGTGACCGGCCGCGGTCAGCACATCGACATGTCGCTGCTGGATTCCCAGGTCGCCTGGCTGATCAATGCCGGCACCTACTATCTTCTGTCGGGCGAACCGCCGCCGCGCCTCGGCAACGCCCATCCCAACATCGTCCCCTACAATGTCTACCAGGCGGCCGACGGCCACGTGATCCTCGCCGTCGGCAACGATCGCCAGTTCCGCGCCTGGTGCGGCCATGTCGGACGCGCCGAACTCGCGACGGATCCCAGGTTCGCGACCAACGCCGACCGACAACGCAACCGCCTCGACTTGGAGCCGATCGTCGAGGAGATCATGCGCGGCGGGACCAAATCGGAGTGGGTGACCGCGCTTGCCGCGATCGGCGTTCCCTGCGACGCGGTCAACGCGATCCCGGAGGTCTTCGCCGATCCCCAGATACGGCATCGTGGCATGCGGATCGAGCTTCCGCATGCGAAGAGCGATTCCGGATCGGTCAGCCTGATCGGCAATCCGATCAAGCTGTCGGACGCGCCGGTATCCTATCGCGCGGCGCCGCCCACCCTCGGCGAGCATACCGACGCCGTACTCGCCGAAACGCTGGGCCTCAGCGCCGCGCGGATCGAATCTCTGCGTCGGGCCGGCGTGATCCGCTGACGCTCCTAGTGTTCCGAACCTGACGAAGGATTCACAAATCGGTGCGGACCTGCGAGTCTGCGCCGATGAGGAAGATCGAGCGAATTCCGATCAGCGCGGCTGATCGTGAACGACTGGAGCGGTTTGTTCGGGATCGGAACACGCC